>DSDR01000261.1 GCA_011048645.1 Phycisphaerales bacterium | reverse complement strand
CGGCTGCATCATGACGCTGAGTTGCGATCCATGCCGATTCTGATGCTTACCGCCGTCAACAGCCGTTATCCCTTTGGATTCAGCGTCAACAACGAAGATATTAACGAGGAATGGCTGCCTGTATCGGATTTTGTCGAGAAGCCGGTCGATTTTGAGATATTGAAAACCAAAGTTGACGCCCTGCTTCTAAAAGCTCATAGTTGAGATACAGTATCGCACAATCGGCCATCAAGCCGGTCAAGCTCGGACTCTTTGCCGCGTATGGCAATAACGGCCTTCGATTCAGTTTGCCGGGAACCCCTTGAAGGTCTTCAGGCGGTGCAGGGGGGATTTTAGTTTCAAGAAACTTAACATCTCAAACTGACCGGCGGCAGATTGAGAGATCAAAGATCAAAGATTAAAAAGCAAAATTGAGGATTCGCCCTTTCGGGCGAGTCATTTTACGACCTTTTTGAGAACACGATAACATTCTTTATGGACTATAGGGATGTCACAATATGGCCGGTTTTCGGTCAGTTTGATTTAACATGAGGTTGCGGAATGGGGTTAATGAACCAGTGAGAGGTGATTCATGCCCTTCGTTCAGAAAAGTCAGGGAATCGCGGCGTACCGCCACAGCGCCGCCGGTCAGTTGGATATCGCCGGCGGATTGGATGTGTGTTATACGGCGACTCCCTCGGCGCCGGTTGAACCGGCTCCGGAAACGCCGTGTTTGAATCTGTCGCTCAGGCAGAACAGGCAGCAGCTTTCCCGCCTGCATGTCAGTGAACAACAGGAGGTCTATCCCGGTATGCTCCTGGCCGAGGGCGAGCAAACCCATCTGTATTGTCCCTGTTCGGGCGTCGTGCAGGTGATGAACCCTGACAAACGTAAACGCCCCGGCAACATTGAGATTATTCCGGCTGAAGAGCCGTCTGACGCTCCGATAATCTCGCTCGAAGAAAATGCTCCCTTGGCCGCCAAACGTCAATTTGTGCGTCAGATGGGCGTGTGGGATTCGATCCGGCAGGGGATGCTTATGGCGCCGCCTGCACTGGACGATCAGCCCAATGAAATCATCGTTCGCTGTGTGTTTGCCGAGCCGGGGCAGATTCCGGGGTCGATGGTCATTCGACGACATCTGCAGGAATTTATTCGGGGCTTGAAATATCTTTACGAGATCGGCGGCAGCTATGCGCCGATTGTGATGACGGTTCCGGTGCAGTCCGGCTCGCTGGGACGCCAGATCCGTGAACAGCTCCGCGGGCAGGCCTTTGTGCATATTTCGGTAGTACCGATTCGATATCCGGTGGAAAATCCATTGCTGTTGGCGACATTGCTGGGTCGGGAACGCGGATTAGGCCCCGACCATTTTTGGGTGGTCGATCCGCAGACGGTTATCGCGATGACCTGTGCCATGGAAAAAAAACAGTTTTGGTCGCATCGCTATGTTGCCATTGCAGGCCCTGCGGTACGCCAGCCGGTAATCCTCAGCGCGAGATTGGGCGCTCCTGTCGGCGAACTGACAAAGCCGTATCTGCGTGATGATGTTGCGGAAACTCCGGCGTTTATACGCGGCGGACTGTACAGCGGAAAACGTGCCGTGCCTGAAGAAGGTCTGCGGTATGGCGACTATGCCGTATGGGTGATTCCTGAAACGGAAGGGCCGGAGCTGCTCGGCTGGATGCATCCGGGCCATGAGCGGCCGTCATGGACGCGCACCGTGCTGTCCGGACTTTTGGGCAAACGGACGTTTCAGGCCCGGACGCTGCTGCGCGGCGCCAAACGCCCCTGTATCGGCTGCGGCTTTTGCCGTCAGGTGTGTCCGGCCGGATTGTATCCGCATCAACTGCACCGGCTGGTAACGCACGATTGTATGGAAGAGGCCGAGCAGCTCGGCCTGCTCAACTGCGTGGAGTGTTATTGCTGTTCTTACGGATGTGTCAGCAAGCTTGAACTGGCACAGGATATCATTCATGCCCGACGGGCATTATTACATCAAGAGGCAAAGGGTCTATGAGGGCAATGAAATTGCATGAGTGGTTTGAACGTGCCGACAAGTGGTTTGAGGGTGAGCAGGCCCCGCTGCGTTCTCTTTATCCGGTCTATGAGGCGGTCGGGGCATTTTTCTTTGTTCCGCCTGTTCGTACGCTCCATGGGCCGCTGATTCGCGACGCCGTCGATATTAAACGGTATATGATCGCGGTTGTGCTGGCGCTGCTGCCGGCGTATCTGTTCGGTCTGGCGGCGTTTGGGCCGCGGCTGATTGTGATGACGATCGTCAGTTATGCGGTCGGCGGACTGGTGGAAGCGTTGTTTGCGATCTTTCGCAAAGAAGAGATCAACGAAGGGTTTCTGGTGACGGGCTTGTTGTTTCCGATGATTTTGCCGCCTCAGACGCCGCTGTGGATTGTGGCCGTCGGGATCGCCTTCGGCGTCTTTTTCGGCAAAGAAGTCTTCGGGGGAACCGGACATAATATTTTCAATCCCGCGCTGGTCGGGCGTTGTTTTGTGGCGTTGTCCTGGCCGGCTCACCTGGCACGGAGCTATATCAAACCCTTGGGCTGGATCGATGCATTCACATCCCGCGGTCTGACGGCGCTGGTCGATTCGCCGATTCAGGCGGTTACGGCGGCCACGCCGCTGAATGACCTCAATACCGCTATGCGCCAGGGGCAGGCCCTGTCTTTTTTTTCACCGCAAACAGATCAACTTTATTTGGGTTGGACCGCCGGCAGTGTGTGTGAGACGGCGGCGTGGCTGATTCTTCCGGCCGGCCTTTGGCTGTGCTGGACACGCGTGAGCAACTGGCGTACCCCGGCGGCGGTCATTGGTTCCTATATCGCGCTCGGCGCTGTATTGTCTTTCTTTCGGCCGGTGCAATTTGTCTCGCCGGCCCTGGGCCTGGCTGCCGGCGGGCTGTTGTTTGCGGCCTTTTATATGGCAACCGATCCGGTTACCTCTCCGGTTTCCAATCGGGGCAAACTCATTTATGGGTGCGGCATCGGCGCCTTGGTGGTGGTCTTTCGCGGGCTGGGGGCAATCCCGGAAGGAGTCACCTATGCGGTACTGCTGATGAATATGGCGGCGCCGCTGCTGGATCGCTATATGATTTTGTCCAGCGTTCCGGCAACGCTGCCGAGAAAGGAGATTCCTCGTGAAGCAAATGCTTAAAACCTGGTTGTTCCTGTTGACGATGTCGTTGATCGTCAGCGCCAGTCTGACGGCCATCAGCGCCGGTCTTCGCGAACGGCTGCGCTTCAGCAACGTACCGCCGGTCCTGGGACAAACCGGCATCGTGATGATCGTTACGGGCATTATGGCGATGGCCTTTATCGGATTTGCCGGGATGATTTCACTGTAAGCAATGACTTGACACGGTTCAGGAGAGAAACAAACGTGATGCTTTATATCAGTTCAATTGCCGTTTTTTGCGGTTCGCATTCCGCAACACCTGCTGTCGGTTAAGCAATACGCCGCCAAAGTCGTCTCAGTGGTCGAATTGACCCATGACATTAAAGAATTGCGGTTTCAATTGATCGATCCGCCGACGATGGATTACAGCTACGGCCATTACATCCAGGTCAGCATCCCGGACCCGGACGAGGGGACCATCAGTCGGGCGTATTCGATCTCTTCACCCATCGACCGGAAGGATGTGGTTGAGCTGAATGTGCGGCTGCATCCGCAGCGCGGCGCCATCCCCGCCGGCAAAGGCTCCACCTATCTGCATAATCTGAAGGTCGGCGACGAAGTCACCCTGACCGGCCCGTACGGCGAATTTGAACTGGATACCAGCCCGCAGACCGAACTGGTCTGTGTCGGCGGCGGGGCGGGGATGGCGCCGATGAAAAATCTGATCCTGTCCATTCTTGCACATATTCCCGAAAAGCCGGTCTGGTTGTTTTTCGGCTGTCGCACCACCGACGACGTGTTTTATCGGGAGACGTTTGAGGAGCTTTCCAAAAAACACCCCCATTTCAAGGTGATTTACGCCCTATCGGAAAAAGCCGATGCGCAATGGGACGGAGAAACCGGATTCATTCACCTCAGTGTCGATCAATACCTGTCCGATGATTTGCACCCGCATCAGGCGTTTCTGTGCGGCCCGCCGCCGATGATCGATGCGGTGACCGAGGTCTTGCTGGATAAAAACATGCGGCCGGAACGTATTTTTTATGACAAATTCTGAT
>DSDR01000115.1 GCA_011048645.1 Phycisphaerales bacterium | reverse complement strand
CAGGCTTCAGTCGAACTGACGGCGCCGTCGATCGTCGTTGCTGAGGATTTGACGCCGTCGCAGTTTCTGAATTTGGACAAACAGAAGCTGTCGGGTCTTGTCCTGCGCTGCGCCGGCGCCACGTCACATACGGTCATTCTGGCCCGCTCTTTCGGGATACCGGTTTTGACTGGCCTGGCGCAGACGGACGGGTTGGGCCGCTGCGGCGCCGAGGCCATTTTGGACGCCGAATACGGGATTCTGATCCCTGAGATCAATGAGCGTGTGGAACGCTTTTATGCCTTTGAGCAGCGTAAACATCGGATCAAACAAAAGCAGGAGGCCGTTTTTGGCGACCAGCCGGCGGTGAGCCGGGACGGCCGGCGTTTGGGGGTTATGGCCAATATCGCCACCGCCGACGAGGTGGAGTCCGCGATCCGACACGGCGCCGATGGTATCGGACTGTTTCGCACGGAAATGTTGTATCTGTCCCGAAAAAAACCGCCGTCGGAAGATGAACAATTCGCCGTTTATAAACGAGCCGCCGAACGGGCCGATGGGCGGCCGGTGATTATTCGCACCTTTGACATCGGCGGCGACAAGACGGTCAGCTATTTGAATCTGAATACGGAAGCCAATCCGTTTCTTGGATATCGAGGCGTTCGTTTGTATCGGGAGTTTGAGGACTTGTTTCGCGCGCAGCTTCGCGCCATCTTGAGAGCCTCGGCGTTCGGCAGATTGAAAATTATGATTCCGATGGTCTCCTGCCCCGAGCAGATGATTTATGTGCGCGGGATTTTGGAGCAGATCAAGGCGGACCTGGCGCTGCGATCTGAGAAATTTGACTCGACCATCCCTTTGGGAATGATGGTTGAGATTCCTCTGGCGGCGTTTATGATTCCGCACCTGGCCGAGACGGTGGATTTTCTCAGTATCGGAACCAACGATCTGGCGCAGTATTTTCTGGCGGTGGATCGGACCAATGAGCGTGTCGCTTCGCTGTATCAGTGTCGTCATCCCGGTTTTCTGTCACTGATTCGCAAGATCGTCGATGAGGCGCACCGATATAAACTGCATGTCGGTCTCTGCGGGGAAATGGCCGGTCGGATGGACAATCTGGCGTTGCTGCTTGGTACGGGACTGGACAGCGTGAGTGTGTCAATCCCCTTTGTATCGGAGATTAAGGCGATGTGCTCAGACTATGACAGTCGGGTGTGTCGTCAGATGCTCGCTCAGGCCGTGATGTGCCGTACGGTCGAACAGGTTGATGTGCTTCAGGCCGAACACCTGGCGCAGGCCACCGGTCGCGCCGTGGTGGATGTCAACCTTATCGATATGGACGCCGACTGCATCAGCAAGGAAGAGGCCATTAAATACACCTGCGATACGCTCTTTCTTGATCGGCGCACCGAGGATCCTGTGGCGCTGGAGCGGGATTTCTGGCAGCGTGAAGCGATTTACTCAACGGGACTGGGACACGGCTTTGCGGTTCCGCATTGTAAGACGAAACATATTTTATTGAATTCGATCTGCGTATTTCGCCTCCGCCGCACCGTTGAATGGGGGGCGCTCGACGGCAAGCCGGTTTCGATTGTCATTGCGATGGCGATTCGGGATACGGATCGGGCCGGCGATATGCATATGCGGATTTTTTCCCGTCTGTCGCGGAATATGATGCACGAGTCTTTTCGAAAGCGGATACAGTCCGCCGCCGGACCGGCAGAGCTGGTTTCATTTCTTTCGGAAAAACTGGACTTGAACAACGGATAACAGGTGTTTTAGGGAAAGGAAAGGTTCATATGACGATTTCGGCAATGATGACAGTGTGTGTGTTGTATCTGCCGCAGGCGGCCCTTGCTTCGCAGAATAATAACTTTGAAAAAATGGGGCGTGAAGCCCTTGAGGTGGTTCGGCGCGACCATGCGATTGCCGGTCGGCCCGGCGCGTATTATGAAGATCAGAACAAACGAGCGATTGCCTTTACGTGGGGCAATTCGATGTTGCTGCTGGCCTACGCCAAAGCGGCTCAGATTGACGCCGCGACCTACGCTGAGCCGCTGGATCATTTGATCAAAAACCTGGATCGCTACTGGGTCGAGCACAGCGGCATCGGCGGCTATGACCATCTGCCGCATCCGCGCGGCGATATTGAGCGGTATTACGATGACAACGCCTGGGTGGCGATGGGGTTGATCGACGCCTATGAAGCGGTTGGCAAAGAGGGCTACCTTGAACGGGCAAAGAAGACTATTGAGTTTTCGCTCAGTGGTATCAACCGGAAGGAAGGGGGTATTTGGTGGCGCGAGGACCCCAAGCAGTCGATGAACACCTGTTCTGTGGCGCCGACGGCGTTTGCGTGTTTGCGGTTTTATGAAGCCACCGGACGGCGCGCCTATCTGGAGGCCGCCAAGGCGCTGATGGCGTGGCTGGATGAGCATCTTCAGGATTCGGATGGGCTGTATATGGACAGCATCACGCCTCGCGGTCGCATTAACCGGACAAAATGGACATATAATACGGGAATGCCGCTTCAGAATTATGTCAAACTGTATCAGTTGACCGGTGTGGAGCGTTATCTTGACAAGGCCAACACGATTGCCGCCGCCGCGGAAAAGCACTGGGTCGATCCGGATACCGGTGCGGTCCAATGTGAGGCGATGTTCGTCTGGACGCTGCTTGAAGGCTGGGTGGCGCTGTCCGAGGCGACGGGGCGGCCGCACTGGAAGGATGTGTCGCAAAAGGCGGCGACCTATCTTTATGAACACGTCAGAGATCCCAACGGCCGCTATCCGAAGCGATGGGACCGACCCGCCGACGGGGAACTGACAGAATGGAATTTATTGTATCCGGCCTCCAACGCCCGCGCATTTTGGATATTGGCCGCGGCCGGCCGCCAACCCGAAAAGACACTTTGAGAAGGAAAAGAACCGGCAAGGTGATGTTACAATTGTGCTATATTTGGTTCATCTTTACTATTGAATTGCGTATGCAAAACAACGATAATTAAGGCTATCATTGAGGTGGATCTCTAATCGGGAAGGTCAGGACGAAATTGTGGGAATCAGATAAAAGAGTCCACAACGTAGTGGCTCAAGACCATATTGTACTATTTTTGGAGGGTCCAATCATGCGAGTAATGTCAATTCTTATGGTGGTATGTGTTCTTGCCGTGGGAGTCTCTTGGGGGGCGGGGGAGGATGTGACTCGTCCCGGCGATCCGGTCATCGGCCAGCCGGATAACAACCGCTGGCCGGCCGGCGAAGCGCCTCAGTATGCGATTGATGATAACGTGAACACCAAGTATCTTCATTTCAGAGATGGCCAGGTGGCAGGTATCATCATTTCGCCTCAACTGGGAACCGGACAGTCGCAGCCGACACTGGTTCAGGGGATTACGCTGACCACCGCCAATGATGCCCCCGGTCGCGATCCGCACAGTTATGAGTTGTTTGGTTCCAATGCCGACGTGAATGGTCCCTGGACATTGATTTCGCAAGGGCCGGTAGTGGATTTCATTGGAGGCTGGCCTCGTTTTACAAAGAATGAGACGCCCATCATCTTTGACAATCAGACCGAGTACCTGCATTATCGCTTAATGTTCCCGACATTGGGCGGCGATTCATTGTTCCAAATTGCTGAAATAGAATTGTTGGCGCCTCCGGAAAACGGCTGGCCCGCGGCCGTGATGATCAGCCCCGCCGAGACGGTCGTTGATGTCGCCGATCCAACGGTTGAGATCAACATTGAGATTGATGACTTTGATTCAACAAGCTGGGATGTGCTCTGGACGCAGGTATCCGGGCCGGCGGCGGTCGATCTGGATGACGTTCAGGATCAGACAACGGTTGAGCTGACATTGCCTGCCGTACGCGGAACCTACGTCTTGCGGGCGCTGGTAACCGACAGTGAAGGCAATGAATCCAATCCGGTGGAAACAACCGTGCGTGTATGGGATGCGGAACTGGATAACAAAATGGTAGGTTACTGGACGTTTAATGAGGGCGAGGGGACGTTTATTGACGATTCGGCCGATGATGTCAATCGCGGCTATATGGGCAATTATCACAACGATCCCGATCTGGACCCGAACTTTGTTGAGGGCTGGATTCCCGCTGACGGAGAGAACAACTATGCCCTGCATTTCCAGGATTTCGGCTATGTGCAGGTGATTCCCGACGCCAACAGCGTCTCGGATCCCAACTTGCAGAATCTCGATTACGGTGTTTCGGTTG
>DSDR01000238.1 GCA_011048645.1 Phycisphaerales bacterium | reverse complement strand
GATAGGGGATGCGGATGTATGGGGCGTTTTCCAAATACGCTACATTATCCGGCTGCTTGCGCGGCTCGGCTGTTGCACGTTGACGCAACGCAACAACACGGCACAACAGCGCGGCGGCGCAAGGGCGCCCGATACGACGATGGTTATGATGGGTTCACTTGTTGTGCCAGCTCGAAGGTGTCAGCGGCGATGGCCGCTTCTTCATCCGTCGGAATTACAAACACCCTGACGCGCGAGGCGGCGCTGCTGATGAGCCGCTCTTTCGGCTCAGCGGCGGTGTTGCGCGTCGGATCGATGGCGATGCCGATTTGTGTCTGGTCGGCGCAGATTTGTTGGCGCAATAAGGCGTTGTTCTCGCCGATGCCGCCGGTAAACACCACGGCGTCCAGACGACCCATCGCGGCGGTGTAAGCACCGATGTATTTGGTGATTCGATAGCAGAAGATGTCAATCGCCAGTTGGGCGCGCCGATGCCCTTCGGCCGCCCGTTTGAGCAAATTGCGCATATCGTTTGAAATTCCCGAAATGCCCAGCAGCCCGCTTTGCTTGTTGCACATGGCGTTGAGCTGTTTGACGTTGTAGCCCTTGTCGGCCAGATAAAACAGGATCGCCGGATCGATATCCCCGCAGCGCGTGCCCATCACCACGCCTTCCAGCGGCGTCAATCCCATCGAGGTATCGACGCTTTTGCCGCCTTTGACCGCGGTCATAGAGCAGCCGTTGCCCAGATGGCAGGTGATGACATTGACTTGTGTTTTGTCGGCGTCCAGCAGCGCCGCACAGCGGCCGGCGACATAGCGATGGCTCGTGCCGTGAAAGCCGTATCGACGCACGCGATAAGTTTCGTAAATTTCATACGGCAGGCCGTACAGATAGGCGGTCTTCGGGATGCTTGTATGAAATGCCGTGTCAAAGCAGGCCGCCTGCACCGCATCGGGCAGCGCGTGCATGGCCGCGCGGATGCCGATCAGATTCGGCGGATTGTGCAGCGGCGCCAAATCCGCATAGCGTTGGATCGATTCAAGGACGTGCTCGTTGATGACCACCGAGCCGGTAAATTCCTCGCCGCCGTGGACGACGCGATGGCCGACCGCCTGAATCTCGTCGATGCGGCTGACCACGCCGATTTTCGCATCCGCCAGCGTGCTCAAAATCACCTGCATTCCCGCGTCGTGATCCGGGGCGTCCACGCCGGCGGTATGTTCGGTGTTGTTGTACTTGTGGACCAGATTCGCCTGCGGCTCGCCGATACGCTCAACCATTCCCCGCGCCAAAATCGACCGCCGCGGCATCTCGAACAACTGATATTTAATCGACGAACTGCCCGCATTAATCACCAATATTTTCATACAAGAACAACCTTTCTGATACAAATCCCCATTGTATTCAAATAAAAGGCCTATTATGTGCAAAAATATCACTTTCGTCAACGCCTGTTCTGAAAATCCGGGGCTTTCTAAAGCCTTCTCCCGAAAACGCCGATAGATTCTGAACGGTCGCACGTGATGTATTGTCGAGATATGAGGAAGGGATTTTTACAGTGCCCCAAAAACGCAATCAGCGAGCCTTAAACGCCATTCGGGTGCTGCGAACGCGGCAGCGCAAGCAGGCTCAAAAGATAGACATTCTGTGTCGGGATATGGTCTCTGCTCACGACCAATTTTCGCTGAAATTGACGCGGCTGGCGTTTGCGGCGTCATTTTATGAGTCGCTGCTGGCCTGTACCGGGTTGGAAGAGACGCTCGATCGGGCCGTGGAGCTGCTGCGCGCCAATGTGCCGCAGTCCGGGGCGGCGATTTTCCTGGCCGAGGCGTCCGGCTTTGATGTGCATCTGGCCAAGTCAGCCGACCAGAATCAGGTCGAAAAATCGCATTTTCAATGCTGGTTTACACGTCAAATCGTCCGACAAATCAGCCAAACCAACCGCGTCTGCACCCTGTCGGAGATGCTGAAAATGGGTTTACAGGCGCCGCCTTCAGCGCTCAAGACGCTCTCGGCCGCGGCGGTTCCGCTGGGCCGACTGGGGCAGGGCGTCGGGTTTGTCCTGGTTTACCGCACCGCTGAAAGCCCCTTGCTGGCCGAGGAGCTGTCGCGCATTGCCGCCGTTACGCCGGGCCTGCGCGAGGCGGTCATCCGCTTCAAACCCGCCGCCGTCAATCTCAAAACATAGCGGTTACGATGTCTCGACCGTACAGCCGTTTTCGTCGATATGGATGTCGGCGCGGAGTCCTTTGGTGGAAGGATACTCCCATGATTTTCCGTCGGGGCAGGTCAGTTTCGCTTTGTCGGGGCGGATGGTGAGAGTAAACGTCTTTTGTTCGCCGCGGCGGCTCAGAACCGAGGCCATCAGGAAGGCTTTTTCGATGCCGTCGCCGGTGTGATAGTTGGCGACTTCATCGGGTTGGGCCAGTCGCGTGCCGTCATAGATGGACGCGCCCGGCAGGCCGGTCAGCCAACTGTGAATCTGTTCGGCGGTCATGGGCTCGGTTTTTTCGGCGCTGACGGGGCTGCGTTCAATGGCCGCCTTGACAAACGGCCGCCAGTCGCAGCGGGCCATATCCCGATACGCATAGAAGGCCAGATCGGCGACCGGACTTGTGTCGCGCATCCGTTCCAGATAATCAATCACTTCTTCGCGGCTCCAGTCGGGATTCAGGACAATCGGTTCGACGCGGTGAAACTGTTTGTCTTCGGCTTTGGGCAGTTTCGGTTCGATGTGCAGGAAATCCAGCAGGTCGGCGACCCATTGTTCGGCCTCAGGAACAAACGGTGAAATGAAGCGCGCCAGTTTGTACCGGTCGTCGGGGTTGTGGATGTCAATTTTTTCGTACTCGATAAACGCCATCAACTGCTCACAGCAGATGCGGTCGTTGTGTTTGTAGGGTGAATAGTCTTCGCTGTTGACCTCATCGAGCAGTTTTTCAAAGGTCTCGTCATAGATGCGAAAGCGGCTGCCGTGTTCATAGCCGAACAGCACCTCGGCCTTGATGAACATCCGTTCGCCGCGGCGGTAGCGGCAAAACTGAAAATGCCGGTTGTATTTCGGATTGGATCGCAGAAAATTGGCCACGTTCAGCGCGTTCAGCTCGGCGCTCAGATAGCCGCGGAGCATCGCGCAGAATTGTTCATAGACGCGCCGGTCAATGGTCGCGTCCGGATAGAGACAATGAATCTGCCCGGTGCTGTGGGCGACGATGGTGACCTGCTCGTTACGAATGGCCCGCTGGGCCTTGTTGGAAATCTCCGTGCCGTTGAACCACATACTTTTGGTCACCAGTCGGCGGTTATTGGTAATCACGCCGTCCTGAATATCGATGTAGTTTTGCGAGTGCAGGGGGGTCAGCACCATATAAATATCGTCCAGCGGAATGCCGCAGATGATAAAGGCCGCCGCCGCGTACAGCGTGGACAGCGAGACGCACTCGCCGGCGCCGGTGTTGTAGCCTTCTTTCAGGCGAAAGGCGTTCATCGCCTCAACGGTCTCGGTCTTCCAGTAAGGAATGATGTCGCCTTCGTACTGGTCGAGACCGAAATGCCGCCGAATATCGACATCAAAGTAGTATTTGTCGCCTTCGTAACCGAACAGGGCGTTGCTGCGGGCGATTTGTTCGGGGCTAAGCCACGGCTTGAACCGACGCATCTCGATGTCTTTGTGGGTCAGGCCCCAGGTGTTCAGGTCAAGGTTGAATTCGTACTCATCCATAATATACTGCCGCATCCGCATCAGTCGCCGCCAGGGGGACTTGCCTTCGAGCTTTTTGAAGCAGTCCTGGTCGCGCCATTTCCAGATGGCCGGACTCATGATATTGGCCAGCACCAAACTGTACATAAGCTCAGGAAATACAAAGACTTCCATATCCGACAGCGTGACGGCCGAACTGTATTTTTCAAGATCGCGAAAATCCATTTTTTTTTGTCCTTGATCCGTGTTAACTCAAACTGACCGAAAACCGGTCATATTTTGACATAACTATAGTCTATAAGGGATGTTACAGTATTCTCAAAAAGGCCGTAAAATGGCTCGACCGAAAGGGCGAATCCTCAATTGTGCTCTTTTATCTTTGATTTTTGCTCTCTCAAACTGGCCATCGGTCAGTTTGAGTTATTAACGGTATTATAGCCCGAAGTCGTCTGAACGCAACAGCGGTTATTGCGGTTGCGAGGGGTTGACAAATGAGTCTTGGCTGACGATTGAGGGCGTCTGTCCGAAGCACTTCAATACCGCCGCCGATGCCAACATCGACGG
>DSDR01000158.1 GCA_011048645.1 Phycisphaerales bacterium | reverse complement strand
TGGATATGTATAAAATGTCGGTGTTGTTGGTGATTTCGGTATTGACGTGTGCGATTCCGGTGTTTGCTCAGCAGGCCGACCCGCAGGGTTATACCCTGCTGATTCAGCAAACGCCTGCCGGCGCCGGCACGGTCACTCCCGGCGACGGGGTGCACAAGTACGGCATCGGCCAGACGGTAACGCTCTCGGCGGTTCCGCAAGAGGGCTTTCGTTTTCTTTACTGGCTGGGCGATGTCAGTACGGTAATGGAGCCGACGACGTCGGTCAGTCTGGATTCGCCGAAGATGGTGATCGCGGTTTTTGAACGGGCGACCTTTAACGAAGAAGACGAACCGCTCCCCGCTTTCGGCGTTGGCCGAAGCCCCGCCGGTTCAGCCGGTCTGATGGCCAGCCCCAATCCGATTGCCAGACCCGGCACAGTCAGTCCGGCTTCATATACCGGCGACCGGACGATTGTGTACTCAGGTCCGGAAGTGGAATGGCCCGACACGCCGCCCTCTGACGACGACGATATTCTGGTGCCCGGGGATCCGATTCCGGAACCGGCTACTCTGCTTCTGTTGGGGGTCGGCTCGGCCGCTCTGTTTCGAAGACGCAAATAACATTTTTGCCGCGGCGGGGATGTCGCCGGCGTTTTGAAACAATACGGTGCATCGGCAGGAAAGCAACATATTTCAGCGGAGGAGAGATCTGCTGGATACAGCCGAGCGCAAAAGCGCTCGGCTGTATTTTTGAGGCCATCGCAACGACCGATAATCATTCCCTGTTTCAACATTCATTTTTTCCGAAAGTCCCCCGTCCCAAGCGACGATATACCTTTAAGTCGGCAAAAGACCCGATACGGAACGTAAGACAGACAAAACAGACCGGAGTTCCAATGATGCAAAACAACGCATCAGCCAATATCGATAGAAGAAAGGGATGATCATGAGCGGTAAAATCCTTGTTGCAGAAGACAATCCGTCCAATCAGAAATTGATCAGTATTCTTCTCCAGAAGATGGGACATCAGGTCACCCTGGCCGAGGACGGCGAATCAGCGATCAACAAGGCCACGGTCGAAACGTTTGATCTGATTTTGATGGATATGCAGATGCCCAATGTCAACGGCTACGACGCCGCGCGGCAGTTGCGTGAGAAAGGCTGCAAGACGCCGATTATTGCGCTGACGGCCAATGCGATGCTCGGCGACGAGGAAAAGTGTCTTCAGGCCGGCTGTGACGGCTATCTGGCCAAACCCATCGATCGCACCCAGTTGAATGAGATGATCTCGCAGTATATTTCAGTTCAGGTCTGAATCGCTTTGCCGACGTGCTGAGTTTTATGGCTTGGCCTTTTGGTCGTCTTCTTCGGCCTCGGCGGCATCCACGTCCTGTTCGTGTACGTCGTCTTCTTCAATTTCCTCCTGCTCCGGGTCGTCTTCGGCGCGTTCACCGGTCAGATCGGCGTAGCCGGCGACCTCATCGGCAATCATATTCTTACGCAGATCTTCATACTCGTCCAGCGTCATCAGCACTTCGCGCGCCTGGCTGCCTTTGTATTCGCCGAGAACGCCGGCCGCGGCCATCATTTCGATAATGCGGCTGGCGCGGGCGTAACCGATGCTGAGTCGTCGCTGCAAAAGTGAGACGCTGCCGCGGCGACTTTCCAGCACGACCCGTACGGCGTCGTCAAACAAATCGTCCCTTTGCGCCCCGCCCAGATCAACGGTGTTCAGCTGCATCAATTCCGGATGGAACTGCGGCTGGGCGATGTCCTTGAGGAATTTGACAATGTCGCGAATTTCGTCATCGTCCAGAAACGCGCCCTGCGACCGTACCAGCTCGCTGGTGCCGGGCTTGAGAAACAGCATATCGCCCTGACCGAGCAGCGTCTCGGCGCCGTTCTGGTCGAGAATGATGCGGCTGTCCATTCGTGCGGCCACGCGAAACGCGATACGCGAGGGCATATTCGATTTGATCAGGCCCGTAACGACGGTCGCCTGCGGACGCTGCGTAGCCAGCACCAGATGAATGCCGACGGCGCGGCTCTTTTGGGCGATGCGGACGATATACGATTCGATTTCCTTGGCGCTGGTCATCATCAAATCCGCCAGCTCGTCGATGACAATCACGATATGCGGCAGTTTTTTGGGGATTTTGGCTTCTTCTTCCGGCGTCGTGGGATTGAACCGTTCGATCAGTTCTTCCGTGGTCAGCAGGTTGTATGAGGCGATGTTTCGCACCTTGGCCTCGGCCAGCAGCTCGTAGCGCTCGTCCATTTTTTCCGTGGCCCATTGCAAAATCTGCTCGGCCCGGTTCATCTCCGTGACCGTCGGGCACATCAAGTGCGGGATGGACTCAAAGGCCGCCATTTCCACCATTTTCGGGTCGATCAGGATCAATTTGACTTCGTCGGGACGGCGCGTCAGCAGGATGCTGATGATGATGCTGTTGATGCAGACGCTCTTACCCGAACCGGTGGTGCCGGCGATGAGCAAATGCGGCATGGCCGCCAGATCGGACACGAGCACTTCGCCCGACGAGCTTTTGCCCAGGAACAGAGGGATTTGCATCTTGCCGGCGTTCGCGCCGCGCACGATCAATTCCTTGAGCCGCACTGTTTCGCGCTGACTGTTGGGCACTTCAATGCCGATGGTGTGTTTACCCGCCAGCGGGGCGACGACGCGCACCGAGCCGGAACTGGAACTCAGCGCCCGCGCCATATCGTTGGCCAGCGTGGAGATCTGACTGACCTTCACCCCCGGCGCCAGCTCCAGCTCGTACATCGTAATCGCCGGCCCGGCCTCGGCGTTGACCACCTGCGCATTGACGCCGAACTCCTCCAGCAGCGACTCCAAAATGCGGGCCTTTTCCTCGACCATTTGCTCCTGAATTTCCGAAAAGCCGGTTTCCGGGTCTTTGAGCAGATCCAGCGGCGGAAGCTCATAGTCCTCATAGCTTTTCTGGACGGCCGGCGGCTGTTTGCTTTTGGTCGATGCGGCGGCTTTGGCGGCCGGTTTTGCTTTGCGAACGGGCGGGTCTTTGGGTTCGCCTGTCTTGGGCGTCGTCGGTTCGGCCTTGTCTGATTGGGGTTTGGCAATGGCTGCGGAGGTGACCGCTGCCGGCGAGGCGGTTTCGCTTTGTCCTATTTTTTCGCGGTATTGACGGACCACCTCCGAGAACGATTGGGGCTGCTGTTTTTGTTTTTGGCTAAGCCGCGTCCAAATTTCGCCGAGCGCCTGGGATTGTTCCTTGGCCGCCGACAGTGCCGGCCCGGCCAGCCCGAAGAACTTCAGCACGCCCAGTCCGAACCATCGCGCCAGCGTCAGCACCACCGTATCAGCCGCAACAATCGCCCCCACAATCAAACTGCATAACAGAACCGTCCATGTCCCCAACTGGGACAAGTAAATCGGCAAAAATGTCCCGGCCGCGACGCCAAGGATCCCCCCGTTGCCCCAGGGAAAATCGCCGGCGGCATAAATACGCCCCATCACCGCCCGATAGAGCAATCCGCCGTTGTCGCTGTTTGGCCACGTCAGATACCACGCCGTCGAGATCGCCGCGGTCACCAGAATCAGCCCGATTGCTCGCAACACGGGATGGCTTAGCGGCTTGCCCGACAGATGTGAAAACAGCATCACCACCAGTCCCAAAAGTCCGAAAATAACCCCCGGCCCGAAGTAATAGAGCAAATAATAGGCCGAAAATGCCCCCACCTGCCCGCACCAGTTTCGCGGCGGCTCATTGTGCGGCCGGACGTAATCGCTGGGGGCGTCGCCCATATCAAAGCTAAGCAAGCTGAACAGCCCCAGCACGCAAACGCATAGCAGCAGCCCTTCAATTGCAATCTTATATAAATGTCCGTGTTTCACTATCTCTTCCAGAATAAGTCAACGCAACACGGACTTGCCGTCCGTGAACCATGAACACACAGCCACGATGGCCGCGCTACCCTATAGATATCGGCAAGACGCCCCTTTCTTCTGAAATCATGCCCGAATTACCCGATTTCACAATGCCATCATACCCCTGAAACCCCGTTTACACAAGACGTAACCGAGAGAAGATAGGTACTTTGTAACGTCTTGTTTTTATTGGTTGTGAAAAGTTGTTTTGCAAGCCTTGGAAAAGCGATTATAATGAACTTTTAGGCAACTTAAAAAAGATGCGTTAAGTCAGGATATTCGAAATGAAAAGGGTCAGATGGTGTGGCATGTTCATCGTGGGTTTGATCTGGACGGCCTGGCCGGTGATCGCGCAGACGTGGGT
>DSDR01000099.1 GCA_011048645.1 Phycisphaerales bacterium | reverse complement strand
TTATTAACGACCCTGTGTATCTACAGATGGCATAAAACACAAAACAGAACGTATCTGCGGCAAGTCGGAGCATTCCCACCGCTTCGCTCCGCCGCATAAACAATACTTTTGACGGTGGCATCAACTCTAACCGAAGCGGGGGTATTTGGCAAGAACGTTTTGATTTTTTGATGGAATTAGCGGTTTTTCAGACAGGATAATTAAACATTCAAAATTCTTCCCCCCGCATCCACAAGCTGCGCTTCAAAGTGCCACCCGTCCTGCCATCACATTTCCCAGCGTGGGCAAGGCCCGCCCTGCCTGGCTACCTGCTTTTGAGGAAATTCTTGCATTTGTCGTCAAACGGACTACAATAACAGATACATTGAGCAGACAATATAATTTTGGGTCAGAAATGAGCAGACTGTTAATCATATCCAACCGGCTGCCGGTCAGCGTCACACGACAGGCCGACAGTCTGTCGTTTCAGCCGAGCGTCGGCGGTGTCGCCACCGGTATCGCCTCGCTGGAAGAGCCGAAGCAGCGGCTCTGGTTCGGCTGGCCGGGCATCGCCTCCGACCGGCTCAGCAGCGAACACAAGCATCAAATCGCCGAAGGCGTCCAAGAACACGGCTGCAAACCCGTCTTTCTCACCAGCGCTGAAGTGCGGGATTTTTACTTCGGGTTTGCCAATCGCACCATCTGGCCGTTGTTTCATTATTTTTCCCATTACACCGTCTTTGACGAATCCTACTGGCGGGCGTATAAAAAAGTCAACGAGCATTTTTGTCGTGAAATTATGCCGCAGATTAAACTCGGTGACAAAATCTGGGTGCACGATTACCAGTTGATGCTGCTGCCGGGAATGCTGCGCGCCAAACGGCCCGAAGCGCATATCGGTTTTTTCCTGCATATTCCGTTTCCGTCGTTTGAATTACTGCGGCTGCTACCATGGCGGCGGGAACTGCTGGAAGGCATCCTCGGCGCCGATTTGGTGGGCTTTCACGAATATGAGTATGTCCGTCACTTTTTGAGCAGCGTCTATCGCATCTCGGATTATGAGCCGCATTTGAGCCAGTTGATGGTGCAAAACCGACTGGTGCGGGTCGATGCGTTCCCAATGGGGATCGATTATCACCGTTTTGCTGAGAGCAGCCGGCGTCCCGAGGTGACCAAAGAAATCAAAAAGATTCATCATCCCGCAGGACAACGGATGATCATCTCGGTGGATCGACTCGATTATACCAAGGGCATTCTCAAGCGGCTTGAGGCATATGACTGGTTTTTGCGTCAGTACCCTGAATACCGCGAAAAGGTGTCGCTGGTCGTGGTGGCGGTTCCGTCGCGCACCAAGGTGGATGTGTATAACGAACTGCGCGAGCAAATCGAGCGGATGATCGGTCATATCAACGGCGAATACGGCACCCTGGACTGGACGCCGGTATCGTATCTGTATCGGTCGCTGCCGTTTGAAAAATTGACCGCACTGTATGCAGTTGCCGACGTGGCCTTGATCACCCCGCTGCGCGACGGGATGAATCTGGTAGCCAAGGAATTCGTCGCCTGTCAGCAGGACAAAAATCATCCCGGTGTCTTAATTCTCAGCGAAATGGCCGGAGCCGCCAGTGAATTGGCCGAGGCCATTGTGATCAATCCGCATGACAAGGAGTCCATCGCGTCGGCCTTGCGGCAGGCCCTTGAGATGCCTCAGGCCGAACGGCTCAAGCGCAATCGGATGATGCAGGAGCGTCTGCGCCGCTATACCGTCGCCCGGTGGGCCGGCGATTTTCTTCAGAGCCTTGAGCAAGTCAAGACCAAGCAGCACATCCACGGCCCGGCCCCGCTGACCGGCGCCGTTCGCAAAAAACTGCTCAGCGAGTATAGCGCCGCCGAACAGCGCCTGATTCTGCTGGACTATGACGGAACACTGGTCAGCTATGTCAAACAGCCCGAAGACGCCATGCCTGACACGACGTTGCTGGGGACGCTTCAATCGCTGCTGGCCGATCAGGCCAATACGATTATTATCATCAGCGGGCGCGACCGGGATACACTGACGCAGTGGTTCGGCAATCTGAAGATGACGTTAATCGCCGAACACGGTGCGTATATGCGGGACGAATCGGGCGTCTGGAACGCCCAGGTCAAACCGGACAACGAATGGAAAGAGATCATCCGTCCGATGCTCGAGCTGTATGTGGATCGCACGCCCGGGGCGTTTATCGAAGAAAAAACATTCTCGCTGGTCTGGCACTGCCGCAAAAGCGAGCCGGATCTTGCCAACCTGCGTACACAGGAGCTGAAAGACGCCCTGATGGCGATGACCGCCAATCTGAACATCGGCGTTTTCGAAGGGGCCAAAATCGTCGAAGTCAAACACATCGGCGTCAACAAAGGACAGGCGGTTTTGCCCTGGGTCAGCCGGCAGCAGTGGCCGTTTATTTTTGTCGCCGGCGATGACTATACCGACGAGGATATGTTCGCTGTTATGCCCGAAAACGCTTTTACCTGCAAGATCGGTCCGGGGCCGTCTCGCGCTCAATATCGACTGAATACCGTCGGCGATTTCCGCGAACTGCTGACGGCTATGGCCGATTTGAAACCCAAACCAAAACCACAGCAATGATTTGAATCCCCTCCACCTATGAAAGCCGCAACGCCTCCTATGAAAAATCTGGATTACGGAATCATCGGTAATTGCAAAACCGCTGCGCTGATCAGCCGAACCGGAAGCATTGATTGGTGTTGTTTGCCGGATTTTGACTCCGGCTCATTTTTCGCCCATATCCTTGACAAAGACAATGGCGGTTTTTTCAGCATTGCGCCGGTCGGTCGCTATCGTATTGAGCAAACCTATCTGAATCGTACCAATATTCTGAGAACGCGATTTACGCGCAGCGGCGACAGTTTTGAGATTCTTGATTTTATGCCGCGCTATATCACCGAGGAGCAAAGCTACCACTGTCCGCCGGATATTATTCGCTATATTCGAGTGTTGTCCGGTCGCCCCCGCGTTTGCATCCACTATAATCCGCGTCCCAACTATGCTGAGCATCTGACTGAAGTGCAGGTGACTTCGCAGTTTGTCAAACATTTTACCGCCGCCGGCACGTATGAATCACTCTATCTGTATTCCGATCTTCCGTTTGAGGATATTCTTGAGCGAGAGCCAATCACACTTGAGAAAGACTGTTTTCTTCTGGTCAGCTACAATCAAAAACTGGTTCAACCCACCATTGACTGGGTGGAACTGGAGTTTGAACGCACTAAAGTTTATTGGATGGGCTGGACCGCCAAGACCCATCTGCTGACCAAATACCCCGCACAGATCGAACGCAGCGCCTTGGTGTTGAAGTTGCTGGCTTATCAGAAAACCGGCGCGATTCTGGCCGCAGCCACAACAAGTCTGCCGGAGACGATCGGTGAACAGCGCAACTGGGATTACCGATATTGCTGGATTCGTGACGCCTCGATGACGATCAATATTCTGACGCGGCTGGGGCATTACAACGTGGCACGCCGGTTTCTGCGGTTCATTTTGGATATTGTCCCGTTCAAAGACGAAAAAATCCAAATTCTGTACAGTATTAACCCTCGCCGCAAGACCACTGAATACGAACTGCCGTGGTTGTCAGGGTATAAAAACTCAAAACCCGTCCGCGTCGGCAACGCCGCTGTCAAGCAAAAGCAAAATGATGTTTATGGCGTGCTAATGGATGCGATTTACCAGAGTTTAGTCCTGTTCAGCAATTCCATTGACAACAAAGAGGATCTTTGGACATTGGTGCGAACCCTGACGCGGCATGTGCGGAATAACTGGTATAAACTGGATTCGGGGATATGGGAGTTTCGAACTGAACGACGGCACTTTACATTTTCCAAGATTTTATGTTGGGTGGCGATGGACCGCGCCGCCCGGATTGCTGCTTTTCTGGATAAACTGCCGGAAGCGATGAGCTACATCAAACTGCGGGAAGAGATCAAAGCGGATATTCTTGAGAAAGGCTGCGATCCGAAGACCGGCGCCTTGACGCAGTACTATGGCGGTCGCTCTATGGACGCGGCCAATTTGCTGGCGGCCCATTACGGTTTTTTGGATACTGATGATCCGGTCTATGTCAAAACAGTTCACGAATCATATAAGCACTTGTGCGTGGACGGGCTGATGTATCGCTATCGCGAGCCGGATGATTTCGGCAAGCCCAAATCGTCTTTTACCGTCTGTACATTCTGGATGATTAAAAGTCTCTATCAAATCGGCGAGCAGGAAAAAGCA
>DSDR01000110.1 GCA_011048645.1 Phycisphaerales bacterium | reverse complement strand
TTCGCCGCGGTCACGGCCGAATCTGAAGAGCGCGTGCAGGCGGTGGTCGGTCTGGCGGCGCCGACCGATCTGGAGGCCGACAGCGAACGCCGCGGGGGCTTGAGTGCGTCGCTGCAAAACCTGTTCGGCCGTTCCGAGACCCTGGATGAACAAGCCCGGGCGCTGCTGCGTCGCTGTTCGCCGCTGTATCATCTGAACCGCGATCTGCCGCCGTTTTTGCTGGTTCACGGCACAAACGATGCCAGCGTCGCATATTCGCAGTCCGTCAATTTTCAGACGGCCCTCAAGACGCATCATGTGCCCTGTGTCTTGAGGACTCTTGACGGGGCCGGGCATCGCATTGCCGAGTGGGAAACGTATGATCCGAATTATTTGCCCAAGACCGTACGCTGGCTGGCAGATACTCTCGCGGCGGTTCAACCGGCAGGAACCGAACAATCGGACAAAGCAAGGCAATGAAGGATCAGGTATTGAACATCGCGATCCTCGGTGGTTTCGGGCACATCGGATCGGTTCTGGATGAGATACAAAACGACCCTTATGCCAAGATTGCAGCGTGTGTACCGGTCTATGAGGGCGAAGACATCACCGCTGTTGCGGCGCACCGGGCCTGTGGTCAGGCGCAGCGGTATTCAGATTACCGGCGTCTGCTGGATGCAATTCGTCCCGACGTGGCAATTATCGGGACGCGGCTGGATTTGATTACCGACGTTGCCGTCGATGCGGCACGGTGCGGCTGTCATCTGATCTGCGAAAAGCCGATAGCGCTGTCGCTGGATTCGCTGGAGCGTCTGTATCAGACGGTGATGGAACACAAGGTGAATCTGACGGCGATGCTGTCGATGAAAAACAAGGCGGCCTTTCGTACCGCCCGGTCGATCTATCACAGCGGCCTGTTGGGCCGCGCGGTCGTGCTGAATATACGAAAATCGTACAAGTGGAACGGACGGCCCCGCTGGTTCGGCGAGCGTCGTTATTACGGCGATACCCTCGGCTGGGTCGGTATTCACGCGCTGAGCGTCATCCGCTTTGTAACCGGCGCGGCCTGTATCGCACTGGCCGCGGCCCAGGCCAATCGGCATCATCCGGATTACCCGGATTGTCAGGACCAGGGCGTTGTGCTGGCGGAACTGGACGACGGCGCTTATGCAACCATCAGCATCGATTTATGTCGTCCGTCCGATGCGGCGACCTGGGGCGACGATTGGCTCCGGCTGGTCGGCGCTGAGGCCGCTTTGCAGGCCAATGCAAGCCGGCGCACGTGCAGCGTGCTGAAAGCCGGCGATGCCGATTACGATGATATGATACTTGAAAGCGACGGCGCGATCTATCGTGAATTTCTGGATACGGTTCGAACGCAACGGATGGATATCGCGTTGTGCAATGAATCGTTCCGTCTGACATACGAGTGTTTGGCGGCGCGGCAGGCCGCCGAGCAGCGACAGTGGGTACGGCTTGAATCAAAATTTGAATAGCGGCAGGTCAGAGATGCTTGCCCGGTAAGTGGAATGCGGTTTAATCAATTGGAGACATGTATGAAAACCTTGATCGAGACTCTGATGATGCGATGGATGCTTTACGGGTTGTGTCTGTGCCTTGCCGTTGCTTCGCCGTCCGGTGCAATGACGGCCGAGGACGGCTGGAAGCGGGTTCCGGAAATCCTTGAACGCATCCAGCCGCCGGTTTTTCCCGACAGGGATTTTCTGATTACCGACTTCGGCGCAAGAGCCTACGTCCGAACCGATAACACCGAGGCCTTTCGCAAGGCCATCGAGGCTTGTCACGCCGCCGGCGGCGGGCGGGTCGTCGTGCCGGAGGGAACTTTTTTGACCGGACCGATCCACCTGAAAAGCAACGTCAATCTGCATCTGACCGAAGGTGCGGTTATTAGTTTTATCACCCATCCGCATCGGTATCTGCCGGTGGTCTTTACGCGGTTTGAAGGAACCGAATGCTGGAACTTCTCGCCGTTGGTTTATGCCTTCGAACAGGAAAACATCGCCATTACCGGCCAGGGCACGCTCGACGGCAACGCCGACTTTTCCAATTGGTGGTTCTGGAAAGGCCCGCAGCAGCCCGATGTCGATACACTGGTCAAACAGGCCGAGGACAACGTCCCCGTGGATCAGCGGCGCTACGGCCTGGGGCACAAACTGCGTCCCAATATGATTCAGCCTTATCGCTGCAAAAATATCCTGATCGAGGGCGTCACCGTCAAAAACAGCCCCATGTGGCACATCCACCCCGTGCTGAGCCAAAACATCACGATTCGCGATGTGACGGTCATCGGCCACGGCCCCAACAACGACGGCGTCAATCCGGAGTCCTGCCGCGATGTGCTGATTGAAAACTGCTACTTCGATACCGGCGACGACTGCATTGCCGTCAAGTCCGGCCGAAACGCCGACGGACGCCGGCTCAATATCCCCTCCGAAAATATCATCATTCGCAACTGCACGATGAAAGACGGCCACGGCGGCGTCGTCATTGGCAGCGAAATCTCCGGCGGCGCCCGCAATATTTTTGCCGAGAACTGTCTGATGAACAGCCCCAATCTGGATCGCGGCCTGCGCATCAAGACCAACTCCGTCCGCGGCGGCGTGGTGGAAAACATCTTTATGCGAAACGTCACGATGCAGCAGGTCCGCGAGGCGGCGCTGCTGATCAATTTCTATTATCAGGAAGGCGACGCCGGCGCATTTGATCCGGTCGTGCAAAATATCTTTATGGACAACGTTCGCTGCTACAAAAGCCGCTATCCGTGGCTGCTGCGCGGCTATGAACGCAACCCCATTCGCAATGTCGTCCTGACGCATTGTGTCTTTGAGAATATGCAGCGTGAGGGCATCGCCGAGGCGGTTGAAAACTTTGTCGTTACCGAACGCAAGACCGTCCCGTGGTCCGAGCGGATGATTCGCTCGGTGATGCAGCGCAATCCGGAATCGTGGCAGATTGATTTTTCCACCCGGCCGCGCTGGAAATACGCCATCGGCGTTGCGCTCAAGCCCATTTGGCAGGTCGGTATGCAAACCCGCAACAAGACATATCTCGATTACGTGCAGGCCTACTATGACACACTCATTACCGAGGACGGCGAAATTCTCACGTATGACCTGAATAGCTACAATATCGACAATATCAACCCCGGCAAAAATCTGATCGATTTGTATCTCTACGATCCGAAACCGAAATATCGCATTGCCATCGAGACGCTGCGTACGCAAATGAAAACGCATCCGCGGATCAGCACCGGCGGTTTTTGGCACAAAAAAATCTACCCCCACCAGATGTGGCTGGACGGGCTGTATATGGGGTCGCCCTTTTTGGCGCAATACGCGGCGGTTTTTGATGAGCCGGAACTGTTTGACGAGGTTACCCATCAGATTCTGCTGATGGAAAAATACGCCCGCGACGCAAAAACGGGGCTGCTGTATCACGGCTACGACGAATCACGTCAGCAGCGATGGGCCGATCCGGAAACGGGCCTGTCGTCTCATTTCTGGGGGCGGGCGATGGGCTGGTATGCCATGGCGCTGGTCGATACGCTGGACTTTTTGCCCGAAGACCATCCAAAACGCGGCGATGTCATTGCTGTGCTCAATCGTCTGGTCAAGGCCGTGGCCGACCATCAGGACGAAACAACCGGCCTCTGGTATCAGGTGGTCAATCTGCCCGATGCCGAAGGCAACTACCTCGAATCTTCTTGCTCTTCAATGTTTGTGTATGTTATGCTCAAAGCGGTGCGGCTTGGCTATATTCCGCAGTACTATTTTGATGTGGCTCAAAAAGGCTATCGAGGTATTTTCGAACAGTTTGTGGAAGTGGCCGACGACGGTCAGGTGCATCTGCACAAAGGCTGCGAAGTAGCCGGGCTGGGCGGAAACCCGTACCGCGACGGCTCGTATGAGTACTACATCAGCGAAAAGATTCGCACCAATGACCCCAAGGCCGTCGGGCCGTTTATCCTGGCCTGTCTGGAGTACGAAGCCGCCGCTGACGCAATGAATTGATAGGGCGCTGCAAGGTGCCTGTGGCGTAGAATGGATGCTGTAGATGTTCAGGAGAACCGTGTGGTTAAGATTCAAACGATGTCGTGGAGGCGTGTCTTGATTTTGTTATGGCCTCTGTTGGTCGTTTTTCTCATCAACGGAACGGTGCCGGCCTACAATCCCCCCGAACGGCTGACGGTGGATCGTCCGACCTTTGCTGAAAACACCGCCCGCCCGCTTCGCTATCGACCCCGGCGACTGGATTTTGTGACCGTCAACGGCGG
>DSDR01000347.1 GCA_011048645.1 Phycisphaerales bacterium | reverse complement strand
TGGCGGGGACAGGATTCGAACCTGCGACCTCCGGGTTATGAGCCCGACGAGCTACCAGACTGCTCTACCCCGCGATAAGTACTTTAGTGTAAAGCAAAAAACCCGACTTTTCAAGGGATTATCGGGATTATTTTGCAAGTTTTTGTTTGATTTTTTCCGCAATGGACTCGGCTTTCCCAGGCGGATATTTGAAGGCCGGCCATCGGTTAAAAACGTCGTCCCCCGATTTACGCGGAATAATGTGCACATGAAGGTGTTCGACCACCTGGCCGGCGGCAGGAGCATTGTTGCTCAGTACATTATACCCGTCGGCTCCGACCGCCTCGGCGACGGGGTTGGCCAAACGTCCGACGACCTTCGCAACTTCAGCCAGCACCTCAGCAGGACAGTGATGCAGGCGGTTGTAATGAGCCTTGGGAATGACCAGCGTATGGCCGTCGCTGATCGGGCCGACATCCAGAAACGCCAACACCTCGTCGTTTTCATAGATCCGCGTACAGGGGATACGTCCGGCGACGATTTCACAAAAAACACATTTCGACATCGCTTAACACCTGCCTTTATGCCGTCGGCAAAACCGAAAGTCGCTTCGAAACGAATGATTATTTCTGCTTTTCGCCGACTTTTTCCTGGCCGGCGCCAACCAGTTGAAGCAACACGAGCTGCCCGGCATCGCCCAGCCGCCGCTTGGGCAATTTGATGATGCGGGTATAACCGCCGGGACGATCCAAATAGCGCGGCGCGATATCGCTGAACAGCTTGCCAACCACGGTGCCCTTCTTGACAAGCTGGCCTTTTTCATCTTCTTCATAGATGGCGCGATTGTTCAGCAGCGCAATGGCCCGACGGCGCGCCGGAAGCGTGCCTTTCTTGGCCAGTGTAATCAGCTTTTCGGCAAAACCGCGAACATCTTTGGCTTTTTCGAGCGTCGTCGAAATGGTCTCATGTTCAAACAGCGACGCCGTCAAATTACGCCGCATGGCCAGACGGTGCTCACTGGTTCTGTTTAATTGTCGTCCTGCTATACGATGACGCATATCGTTACACCCTTACTCTTGTCGGTTAACATTCTTATTCTTCGACTGCGTTTGCCCGTCTCGGTACGTCCTTACACATCCGTCATACCCAGCGACAATCCCAGCTCGGCCAGTTTTCGGCGGACTTCACGCAGACTGGTCTTGCCGAAACTGCGAATCTTGAGCAAATCGGCGTCGGTCATTCGCACCAATTGGCCGACGGTCTGGATATTGTTGGATTCGAGGCAATTGCTCGACCGCACCGTCAAATCGAGGCTTTCAATCGGCATGGCCAGCTTGGCCGCCAATTCTTCATCAACGCCGGCGGTCTCTTCTTCGATGTGAACTTCTTCTTCCACCGTCTCTTCACCGGCCGTATCGTACTGAATGAAGGGATTGATATACTTTCGTAAAATCTTGGCCGCCTCGACCAGCGCCATATCCGGCGTTACCGTGCCGTCCGTCCAGATTTCGAGAATGAGCTTGTCATAGTTCGTGCGCTGGCCGACGCGGGTGTCTTCGGTTTTATATCGCACGCGGAGTACGGGCGAATAAATCGCGTCCACTTCGATGCGTCCCAGCTCCTGATCGAAGCGATCCATCTCATTGATGCGCTCGGCGGCGGGCGAATAGCCGCGACCGCTGCCGACTTCCATCTCCATCTCGAACTTGACATCCTCGGTCAGCGTCGCCAGCACCAGATCTTTATTGACAATCTGGATGGACGGATCGCATTGTATCATCCCGGCGGTGACCGTCCCGGCCTTGTCGGCAGACACCGTCATCACCCGCGTGCCCTCGCCCTGCATCCGGACGATCAGCTTCTTGACATTGAGCACAATATCGGTTACGTCTTCCATCACCCCTTTGATGCTTGTAAATTCATGATCCACACCGGCAATCTTGATGGATTCGACCGCGCTGCCTTCCAACGAAGACAACAGCACACGTCGGAGACTATTGCCGATGGTGGTGCCGAATCCCCGCTCAAACGGTTCAATGATGAACCGACCGTAGCAGTCGGTTGACACATGTTCATCGCGCTCGACCCGTGTGGGCAGTTCCAGACCTCTCCAGGTAATTCGCATTGTATGGGCCTCCCATCTCAGGCGGATGTTCTCAGCGATTGCCGTTCGGGCCGTAGTGTCGAACGCACACCGCTCTCTGTTACCCGCCGTCTAAAACATTTATCAATATCGATTATCTCGAACAGAATTCGACCACAAGCTGTTCTTCCACCGCCAACTGAACATCATCGCGCGTCGGCAACCCGACCACCGTCGCCATCGGCTTGGAGGCATCCAACTGAAGCCAGCCCTGAACCTGAAAATTCGGATTGGCTTCCAACTGCGCCTTGACGACTTTGCGCGAATGGTCGGAATTCTTCAGCGTAATCTTGTCGCCGATCTTGACCAGCATATCCGGAATATCCACACGACGTCCGTTCAGATAGATATGTCCATGCGCGACCAACTGACGAGCCGCCTTGCGGGATGGTGCAAAATTCAGCTTATAAATAACGTTGTCCAGCCGACGTTCCAACAGCTCAAGCAACATCTGGCCGGTGTTGCCGGTACCCTTCTGGGCCTTGGCAAAATACTTCATAAACTGCTTTTCCATCAGGCCGTAATAGCGTTTAACCTTTTGCTTTTCGCGAAGCCGAACGCCGTAATCGCTGGAGCGGCCGCGGCGCCAGCCATGCTGTCCCGGCGCCATGCTCCGTTCGCGCTTCTCAATCGAGCACTTCGCTGTTTCGCAGCGCAAGCCTTTGAGCATCAATTTCATGCCTTCACGACGGCATAGTCTGCAAGCTGGACCTAAATAACGTGACATCTTTGAACCGTTCCTTTATAGAATAGTTTGACTGTTTTTCGCTTCACGACCACGGATGCGGCGATCAGACGCGACGGCGTTTACGCGGACGGCAACCATTGTGCGGAATAGGCGTAACGTCCTCAATCGAAGAAATCCGCAATCCCGCCTGCTGAATGGCGCTAATGGCCGATTCGCGTCCGGAGCCGGGGCCTTTGACCCGAATTTCCACCTCGCGCATGCCCGACCGCATCGCCATTCGCGCACACTTCTCGGCAGCCCGCTGGGCCGCAAACGGCGTGCTCTTTCGCGATCCTTTGAAGCCGACCGTTCCGCCGGAATCCTGACAGATCGCTCCGCCGTCCGGATCGGTAATGGTCACCAGCGTATTGTTAAACGACGCTTTAATGTGGACGATGCCGCGAACCACATTCTTTTTGACTTTTCTTCTGGTACTCTTTGCCATTGGATTAGTATTCCCTGAATCCCGATAGTTCTAAGGTTTCGATGGATTAGCGCATTTCCTTGACGCCCTTCTTGCCGGCCACCGTCTTGCGTTTGCCTTTGCGTGTGCGGGCGTTGCTCTGGGTCTGCTGACCGCGGACCGGAAGCCCTCTGCGATGCCGAATCCCGCGATAACAGGCAATATCCCTGAGCCGAGCGATATTCTGAGAAACCCGCCGACGCAACTGACCTTCCACCTCATAATCACGGTCGATGATTTGGCTGATCCGGCTGACTTCATCTTCGCTCAGCTTGCCGGCGCGAACCGCGCCGTCCACCTGAGCTTCCTCAAGAATCTTCTTGGCGCAGAAACGGCCGACCCCGTGGATATAGGTCAGTGCAATCCACACGGGTTTATCATTTGGTACATCAACACCAACAATACGCGGCATAATAACTCCTGTATTTGACTGACATTAGACGTTGCTTAGCCCTGACGCTGCTTATGGCGGGGATTCGCCGGGCAGATCACCCGCAGAACACCCTTGCGTCGAATGACTTTGCAGTTTTCACAAATTCGCTTGACTGAACTTCGTACTTTCATAATCGTATCACTTTCGCTTTGTTGTGCTGCGTTCTTTTAGTTCCGCAAGACAATCCGCCCACGGGTCAGATCGTACGGACTCATCTCCACCGTCACGGTATCGCCGGGCAAAATCCGGATAAAATGCATTCGCATCTTGCCGGACACGTGCGCCAAAATCTGGTGCCCGTTCTCAAGCTGTACTTTGAACATCGCATTGGGCAATGCCTCAACAACTTTGGCTTCCAGTCTGATTGCGTCTTTTTTTGCCATACTTGCTATCCGGCTCGCAAACCTCAAAAACTATCGCTCATTCAGGGTCAACACGCGGCTGCCGCCTTTGACCACGGCAATCGTATGTTCAAAGTGCGCCGAACATTTCCCGTCCTGCGTCACAACCGTCCAGCCGTCCGACAGCGTCCGGACTTTGTCTTT
>DSDR01000241.1 GCA_011048645.1 Phycisphaerales bacterium | reverse complement strand
CGCTCCAGAGGCTTTCGCCGGTCAACGGGTCAATACAATGGATATCGCCGCGGTCGCCAAGGACATATACATGATCGTTGTATGCCACGTGTGTGGGAATAAAGGACCCCGCGTCGCGGCGGCTCCATAAGTGATGCGTTTCGGTGACATCTCCGCTGCCGCCCAGTTTAACCCCATGGAGTCGAGGCTGACGACGGTCTGCCCGGCCGAAGGAAACAACCGCAACCTGCCCGCAAATCGCCGGCGACGCGATAGCGGGCCAGTAGGCCGTGCCGTCGGGATTGAAGTTGCCGCACGACCAAATCAAGCTGCCGTCGGCCGTATGATGAGCCGTCACATGCTCGGCGCCCCATATCAGCAGAGCCTCTGTTCCTTGATGCGAATAAACAACCGGCGTGGTGTACCCCTGACTGTTTTCCCGAGGCGTCTGGTAGTTGCGAGAGACCTTCCAGGCTACATCGCCGGTCTGCTTGTCAAATGCGGCCACCCACGAGTCCCCGTCGTGCATCTGGGCCATCACCACATAATCCTTTGTCAAGACAGGAGACGTCCCAAAATCCCAAAACCGATCATCTTTGCCAAAGCGTTCGAACAGGTTGGTCTGCCAGCGGACGGTTCCGTCTCGCTCCAAAGCGGCAAAATGACCGCTCTTGAAGAAAACAAACACCGCCGAACCGTCGGTCGTAGGCGAGGGATTACTGCCGGAGGCGTTTTGATGTCTGCCCGGCACTTCGGAACCCAGCGGCGTCTGCCAGAGCAGGTTGCCCGACCAGTCCACAGCCAGCACGGTATCCTGACCGTCTGCGCCGGTGGTCAGATAGATCGTTTCACCCCACACCACAGGCGTCGAATATCCTCTGCCGGGAACATCCAGCTTCCAAAGCGGACTGTCCGGATCCCACCTAACAGGATAATGTCCCTTCGAAACCACCCTGTTGTGATCCGGCCCGCGCCAGTCGGGCCAATGGAATTCGTCCGCAAAACAGACAGAGGTGATAACGAGCGCATAAGCCAGATAGACAGCGAGCATCTTCATAACGATTCCCTTTGGCATTTGACGGTTCTCTTGCATTGAACGGAAAACATTTATATCCCATCCACAGATGAAGACACGTGCCGGCTTCATCGCGCTGAGTTTATTCGATCCTGCATTCTGATGCAAGGGTCTTTTCCTGTTCATCGGCACTGCCGATTCGGGGACATCGTGTCTGCCAGACGCAACAACGTCGGCTAAAAACAACGGATCTCCCTGCCGCTGACCGACAGGGAGATCCGCAAACTGACCGTGCACACGTTCACATCAAAGATTTGGCTGGAGCAGCGAGTCCATGAGCCACTCGGATGCGAGTAACGCAAAATCATTCAAGTCCACAACACAGTCGTTGTTCAGATCGTACAGCGGCTGTTCGGGACAGATGGATTGGCCGGTGATATCGGCATAATTCTGGGCAATCGTTTCAGCGTCCAGGGCATAGTTATAGATTTCCACTTCATCGTATCTTGCCCCGACCACGTTCCAATATTCAAAAATCAGCTCGCCCGGCTCACCGGTTACCCGTCCTGCAATGGCCACGGGCATTTCCGTTTTTCCGATCATCCCGCTGACCTCGTCGCCGTCTCTGAGCATTTGGCCGGTATCTACGGAGTAGAATCGGCTCAGTACGCCGTCGATGTAAAGCTTTTTGATCGATCCGTCAAACGTTCCGACCACATAATGCCAGTTGCCGTCAGCAATCGTTCGATTGCCGCGTGTGCCGTCATCGTTGCCGGTTTGGCGCGTCGTAAAGGTGGGGCGTCCGGCCATAGAACCCTGGCGCAGTTGCCAGCCCTGATTGCCTTCGCCATGGCGTGCGACAAACGGATTCCACGTCTGGGCGGTGGTTGTTTTAACCCAGCACGCTACCGACATACTGTAATTGCAGATATCGAAATACGAGGTTTCATTCGGATCGGTATAGAGCATATCCAAACCGGCTCTGAAGACCATCGCATCTCCAACAGCGCCGCTGTCAAACGCCGGCTGACCGTAAACATTCGTTGCAGGACTTCCAGGCACGACGCTTTGGACGCTGTTGTCTTCAAACGGCCAATAAGCAATTCTTCGCTGGATGCCCAGCAGGGCCTGTTCGGATGGAACAGGAACGCCGGACGCATTGCTGACAACACAATAGTACGCGCCTTCATCATCCAACTGCGCATTATGAATAGACAGCGTATCCGTCTGCGAACCCGCAATCGACGCGCCATCGGCCAACTCGATATCATCAATGCCGTCCACATACTTATACCACTGATAGGTCGGGGGCGACATCGAATCGACGCCCACGCTGAAAACAGCCGTCTCGCCCTGCTCAACCACCTGATACGGCGGCTGATCCTCGATCACCGGAACGGAGAGGATCGTTTCAAACTGCCAAACAGCGCCACTAATGTCATTGACATCGGGCAGCGCCTGATCCACACGCCAGGAATAGATCGTGTCGGTGGCCAGTGAAAACGGGCCGTATTCGACACGCTCACCCGTATTGGGAATTTCAGCGACAAAATAAAGGTTCGGGTCATCGGGGTCGTCAAAATTGGTATAGAGCCGATGCGCCGTTATGGCCGGATTGGGCGACTCAGGATCATCCGGATCGAGGGCCGGCTCCCAGCTCAACATAACCTCAAGAGGAACAGACTTCTGGCCGCTGGCCGGATAGGGATTTCGGGCCACTTTGGGAACCACATCCCAAAAGTCAGTCGCTACAACGAGATTATCCCATTTACAGTTGCCGCCCGAGGCCAGGCGAACACCCGTATTCCAGTTGGTTCCGAAATAATCGCGCCGGATATCCGCCGAATTATCCGCCGCTCCATTATCCCAATCATCCGCATCGGGATCGACCCACATTCTGACCTGGTCGCCGTCAAAATCGATCGCACAGATCAAGTGGTATTCTCGCCCCAACTCGATGGGGATATCTGACAACCAATAACCCGGGCCCTGGTCCACGCCGAATCGTTTCACATCGCCCTGACTCCCCGGCATCCCAAAGAAGATACGCTCATTGTCAAAATCATATCCGCTGATTCCGCCCCAGTCGGGGCCACTGACGGAAGTAAACAGAACGCTGTAATAAACCACACCCGAGGCCCGAAACGCGGCATCAAACAGATTACTGCCATAGTGTCGCACTGCGCCGCCGCCATGGGTATAAAGCGATTGCCCCTGAAGGACGACGTTGCCCCAAAGCACCTCCCATGCCGACTTGTCGTTGGTATGGTCCTGGACTAAATTATTCCACATCCAGAGCTCACCGCCGTCCAGCCCTGCAACCGCCCCATCAGGATACTCAAAATTCTCCACGCCGATAATTTCAGCGTTTGCCACACCGACAAGGCACATGCTCATCATAACACCCAACACCAGCTTTTTCATGATCAATCTCCCAAATTGCCGCATCCCGTTTCTCGTCCCGCCGCTGCGGCGGCAACGGGACGAATTTCGTTAAGCACTTACGTTCAAAACAATTATTCCAGTTCGATAACGGGGTTCACAAACACAACCCACTTATAGGCCACATCCTGATTCGCATCGGTTACGGCCAGTGAAAGAAACTGATCCGTTGGACCGAGCGGAACATTGATGTCAACTCCTCCCTCGCTTAACCGCAGCCGTTGACGCAGCCGAACCTGTCCGTCCAGCAACACCCAAACCTCTGATTCCGGGTCGGCATCCACAAAATGAGCAATAGTCTCAGACAGACCGACTCGAGCGCGCAGTCGAACCGGGATCGGCCCGGGCAGCGACTGCCGTATCCGCTGTAAATCAAAAGTCAGCCCCATATTGGGGTGCAGGGTCAGCGCCCGGCCGTCGTTTTGATCCAGCCTCACCCCGTCCAATATGAGCGTATGTCGCGGAACACCCGCCCCTTCGTGCCAGGCGCCATTGAAAGGATATCCCCAATACTGGGCGGACGTGAGGGGAATTTCATCGCACGTCAAGCCGGTTGAAGCGATCCGCGTCGGACATTGATCAAGGCCGGGGATAAAAACAGAATCCACAAAATCAAATTCCGGCGTCACAGCAAGACGATGCGAAGCCGGACGAGTCAGAATGGCGGACTGATCGAACAGATTCCGCATATTGCCGGTGGCCGGATCAATTCCGGCTCCAAATTTTCCGGTTCCCAACCCGTTGCCGCCGCCGACCATATCGGCAAGATCCAATTCCATCTGCCCTCTCCAGACGATCTGCATCTGTGAATTGATACCTCGAACAAAGGCGTTGGGAGCAAACGGCACAATTGAAACCCGTCCGCCCGTATCCACCATCCGGGCTTGTCCTGCCGTAAGCAACTGAGTTTCCCGCTCGCGTCCCCGGACAACCGACGCCAGCGACGCCTTACCGCTGAACATCTGAACTTCGGTCTCGCCCCTGTCCGTTATGCCCACACCGAACTCGGT
>DSDR01000014.1 GCA_011048645.1 Phycisphaerales bacterium | reverse complement strand
GATCGTCGGCCGCGCCGAAATCCTCGGCCGACCGATGCTCTACGGCACCACCAAAAAATTCCTCGACGCCTTCGGCCTGAATTCCCTAAAAGACCTGCCCAAAGTCGATGAACTCAAAAACCCCGAAAAAGGAAACTGATGCCATAGTATGTGAAGGAGTCAATGATGACAGAAAATGGTGAACCAAAGTTTGACGAAATTGGAGTTTGGTCAGAAATTAAGCTGGAGATATTGAGAAAGTATGCCCCCGCCTATACAAAAATCCTATCCAGCCAATCATACATCAAGGAATATTACTATATCGATGGATTTTCCGGTTACGGTATTCATAAATCAAAAACACATGATGGATTAATTGAAGGGAGTCCCTCAATTGCATTAAATACAATACCACCGTTTACCGGACACTATTGGATTGATCTTGACAGCAGAAAAGTTGAGTATTTGAAACAATTGGCTGCCGGGCGCTCGAATGTGAATGTTTATGAGGGCGATTGCAATGAAATCCTGCTTAACAAAGTTTTTCCTGCGATAAGATACGAGCACTATAAACGGGCATTGTGTTTGCTTGATCCGTATGGACTTCATCTTGATTGGAAAGTGATAGCTGCTGCAGGACGGTCCAAGGCAATTGAAATTTTTCTTAACTTTCCTGTAATGGATATGAATATGAATATCCTGTGGGGAAATCCAAGAAAAGTAAATCCCCTCCAGGCTGACAGGATGACTTCTTTTTGGGGTGATGAAAGCTGGAAAGCAGTTGCGTATAAAAAAACCAAAACACTGTTTGGTGATATCGAGGAAGAAAAGATTACAAACACCAATGAGAAAATAGCATCTGCCTTTCAGAGCAGATTACAAGAAGTGGCAGGTTTTGGATTTGTACCCGAACCGATGCCGATGAGAAATACCCGAGGCGCAACGGTTTATTATCTTTTTTTTGCATCACCAAACAAAACAGGTGATAAAATCGTACAGAATATAATGAATCAATATAGAGATGTGGGGATAGTTTGATGTCAACGCAAACGGCTATTGAGTGGACTGAAAGTACGTGGAATCCGGTCAGCGGGTGTTCGAAGGTCAGTCCGGGGTGTGCGCATTGTTATGCTGAGCGGATGGCCAAGCGTCTGCAGGCGATGGGGCAGTATCGCTATCGCAACGGCTTTGCCGTTACGCTGCACCCAGAGGCAATCAATGAACCGTTTAGCTGGAAAAAGCCGCGCGTCGTATTTGTCAATTCAATGAGCGATCTGTTTCACGAAGAGGTTCCGGTCGATTTCATTCGGCGGATTTTCGATGTGATAAATGATTGTCCACAGCACACGTTTCAAATCCTGACCAAACGGTCACGGCGGCTGGCTGAACTGGCGCCCCTGCTGAACTGGTCGGACAATATCTGGATGGGCGTAACCGTCGAAAACAATGACTGCCTGTTCCGTATTGACCACCTGCGACACGTCGGCGCGAGCATACGTTTTGTTTCCCTCGAACCGCTGCTGGGGCCGCTGGACGACCTGACCCTGGAGGGCATTGATTGGGCTATTGTCGGCGGCGAGTCCGGCCCCGGCGCCCGTCCGATGAAAAAAGAGTGGGTTTTGCCAATTCAATCCAAATGTCGGCGGGCCAACGTGCCGTTTTTCTTCAAACAATGGGGCGGCGTCCATAAAAAGAAAGCCGGCCGAAGCCTTGAGGGGCGAACATGGGACCAGCGACCTCAGATTAAATCCGCGTCTGTCTGTGTATAGCCGTTATCCGGTTTCGCGGCACAGTTCGATGTGTCGGGCAAAGTCGGCATCATTACGACCGGGATAATCCTGTCGGAAGTGCACGCCGCGGGATTCCTGCCGCCGGTCGGCTGATTGAGCCATCAGCAGTGCGACGGTGAGCATATTCTGACATTCCCAGCCGAAGGGTGTGGTAAAGACCTTGTCCATCACATACCGCTGCCAGAAACGAATAATTTCCTGGGCCTCGATCAGCGGCTGGGCCTGTCGGGTAATGCCGACGTTGCGCCACATCAGCGCCCGCAGCGAATTGCGCACATCCTCGGCGTCCAGGCGACTGCGGTCGGAGACGGGGATTTCGATTTCGATGCGATGATGTCGGGCGCGATGACCGTCCCGGACCCAGGTTGCGGCTGATTGGCCGGCCACTTTGCCGAACACCAGCCCCTCCAGCAGCGAATTGCTGCCGAGCCGGTTGGCCCCGTGCAGACCGGTCGAGGCCGCCTCGCCGCAGGCAAACAGTCCCGGTATCGTCGTCGCGGCGTGGAGATCGACCTTGACGCCGCCGATCATATAATGGGCGCTGGGCCGAACGGGAATCAGATCGGCGGACACATCGATATCGAAACTTTCACACAATTCGCTGATCAGCGGAAAACGCCGGCGAAAGTGCGCCTTGTCAAAATGCCGAATGTCCAGATAGACGTGCGTGGTTTTGGTCTTGAGCATACGATCCAGGATCGCCCGGCTGACCACGTCGCGCGGCGCCAGTTCCGCGTCCGGATGGTACTCGTTCATAAACGGCTGGCCGGCAGCATCCCGCAGAATCGCCCCTTCGCCGCGGAGCGTCTCGGTAATCAGCGCCCGCGAGGCCCCGGCAATATACAGCGTCGTCGGATGAAACTGCATAAACTCCATATCCCGCAACACCGCCCCGGCTCGATAGGCCATCGCCAGCCCGTCGCCGGTGGCGCAGTCGGGGTTGGTGCTTTCGCGATACAGCCGTCCGGCGCCGCCGGTGGCCAGAATCGTCGCCCCGGCCCAGATGATCTGCAGCGAACCGGAGGCCTTCAGGCCAATCGCACCGATACAGATGTTGTCCGCATCGGTCAGTAAGTCGATGGTGAAAAAGTTCTCCATCACGTGAATGCCCGCGGCCTGACGGACTTTGCTGAACAGCGCCTCGGCAATACCTCGGCCGGTCGAATCGCCGCGGGCGTGAATGACGCGGGCGTGGCTGTGGCCGCCCTCGCGGGTGGCGTCGATTTGTCCATCGACTCGATCAAAGGCCGTGCCCCAGGCGTCCAGCTCCTCGATCAAGGCGGGCGCTTCTTTAACGACGCGCTCCACCACGCCGCGCTCGCACAGGCCGCAGCCGGTCGCCAGCGTGTCGGCGATGTGGCTGTCGAAACTGTCCTCATCGGCCAGTACCGCCGCGATGCCGCCCTGGGCATTCCACGTGTTGCTGTCGCTGAACGTGCCCTTGCAGACCAGCATCACGCTGCCGTGCCGCGCCGCTTCCAGCGCCGCCCGCAAACCGGCAATCCCGGCCCCGATGACCAGAAAATCCGTAAATACCTGCTGGGTCGTGGTCGTATCCACGCCCGTTAAATACCGTCGTATCTCCGCCTGTCGCGTCGGCATCGTATCCGCTTTCAAAAATAAAAAGTCAAGAAAAAATTACATTTCAAAAATTAAACCGACTTATGAACTTCGAACATCTCAATCGAGTCATAGTCCGGATTAAAATTCTTCTCGGCACGTGCAATATGTTTTTTCGCCGACCGCTTCTGTTTATACACCTTAACATAAGCGGGAAACCCCCGCCACACACACGAAACTACCCATAATTTCTGTTTTGTTTTTTGGGACATCTAATTTGCCTTAATCCTGTATAACATCTCCTCTTATACCACATTAATTTTAACTTCTGCTCAAGGTCTCCCAGTCGCACAGGGCCATGGCCTCGAGGACGGCCGGGCCGAGCTGGAGGGCTTCGACGCTGCTGTCCTGGTCATACGGGACGATGGTCAGGACGTGCGTTCGTCCGCAGCGGGCGATGACGTCCGGGGCGGTTTCTTCGGGGATGCCCGCGTCGGCTGCATTGTACCCGTTGATGACCACGCCCGCAACGGGCAATCCGACCGCCCGCACCGCCGCCAGCGTCAGCAGGGTGTGGTTGATCGTGCCCAGGCCGGGTCGGGCGACGATAACCGTCGGCAAATCCAGCACCGCAGCCACATCGAGAATCGTCGCCTCCTCGGTCAGCGGCACCAGCGCCCCGCCGATGCCCTCGACCAGCACCACATCGCACGTCTCAGCCAGATAGCCGTACGCGGCGGCAATCGCCTCAAAATCCACGTCTCGCCGCTCGACGGCTGCACACACCACCGGCGCCGCCGGCGTCTTGTAGCAGACCGGCGTTATGACCGACAGCGGATAATCCGTCTCGGCACAGACCGCCAGAAACTCCGCGTCGGCGCTGATCAGCCCCTCGCGGTCGCGACGGCAGCCGCTGGCGACCGGCTTGAGCACGCCGACCTTCCTTCCGGCCTGACGCAGCAGCCGCGCAATCGCTCCGGTGATTATGGTCTTGCCGACCTCGGTATCGGTGGCCGTGATGAACAGCCCCGCCGGACGCGGCAAATCCTTAAACAACTCAGTCCAAACTGCCATCATTTTTTCTCCCAAAAAAACCAACGCACTTTGAGCTACCAGAATATCCGTCACTGCATTCATCACCG
>DSDR01000182.1 GCA_011048645.1 Phycisphaerales bacterium | reverse complement strand
GAAACCGTAGTACCGGTCCTGGCCGGCCAGTCGATTCAGACCATCAGTTTCCGCAAAGATATGCCCATCAGAGACGCCCTGCGGATGCTGGCTCAGATGTATCAGAAAAACATCGTCCCCTCGGCCAAGGTCGATGGCATTGTCACCGTGTCTCATCTGTACGATGTAACCTTTGAAGAGGCCCTGCAGGCTATCCTCGGCACCCACAAGTACGAAATCAAAGGCAACTTCATCAAGGTCTATACCAACGAAGAGTTTATGCAGGACAAGACACGGCTTGAAAACGCCATCATTGAGCTGTATTACATCAATTCCGATGAAGCCAAAAAGCTCGTCGAACCGCTGCTCAGCGATATGGGACGCATCGGTGTCACCACACCCGCCGTGCGCGACATACAGGCCGGCAGAGGCGGCGACTCGCTGGCGATTCGGGATATCCTCTCGATTTCGGATTATCCTGAAAACATCCAGGCCGTCAAAGAAGCGCTGGCCGCCATCGACAAACAGCCCCCGCAGGTGCTGATTGAAGTCACGATTCTGGAAGCCAGTCTGGATGAAACAACGAAATTCGGCATCGATTTTAGAAATCTGAATCTGGATTTATCCACCTCCGGTGTGCTGGATTTAGGCGACAGCGGCGTCACTCAGACCGGTTTTGCCCAAGGCGCCGACGCCGGCGGACTGCGAGTCGGCATCGTCAACGGCAAACTCGACGTATTGCTGACGGCCCTGGACAGCATCACCGATACCACCCTGCTGGCTAACACCAAGATACTGGCGCTCAATAAACAGGCCGGCCATGTAATGATCGGCGACCGCAGAGGGTATGTGACGACGTCTCAGATCAGTGCCGACGGCGCCATTCAACAGGTCGAGTTCCTCGAAGGCGGCACGCGGCTGGCCTTTCGCCCCTTCATCAGCGGCGACGGACTGGTCCGGATGGAGATCAATCCCAAGCAAAGTGAGCCGGACGTGGACATCGAAGGCAATTTCGTATTGCCCAGAGAAAAAACCACCGAAGTGACCACCAACGTTATGGTTCGAGACGGCAAGACCATCGTGCTGGGCGGCCTGTTTAAGGAAAAAACCACGCTCGGCCGAACCCAGGTTCCCCTTCTCGGCGATTTGCCCGGCGTCGGCGATCTGTTCCGCAGCACGAACGATCGATCCGAGCGCGTCGAACTGATCGTTCTGCTGACGCCACATATCATCACCGAGCCGGAACAGGCCGACGGCGCCATGCGCAAAGAAGATGTGGAACGGCTGGCCTGGAATGCTCGGCACAATCTGATGTGGATGAGCCGCGCCCGCATCGATGAAGCGCGGTACGCCAAGGCCGTGCGGCTGTATCAGGAAGGCCGTTTCGATGAAGCCATGGCCGAATTGAACAGCCCCTTTGCCATCAAACGCAATTATCTGGACCCCATTCGGCTGCGGGAACGCATTCTGCGTCAGCAGCAGCCCGACCGGTTCGACCAACTCGAACGCATTATGCTCCGCAAACTGGAGCAGGAAGAATCCGGAAAATGGATGCGTAAATAACACATTCACACAGCGCCATGTCTCGACCGGTCAGCAGCCGGTCGAGGCCTTTTGAACACAGAACGGACTTTTTCAGGAGACGCAAGATGGATCTGAAACAACGATGCGTGTTAGCCGTTACGTTTACAGCGAGTCTGATCCTGGCGGGAGGATGCGCACAAACCGAATCGGCAAAAAAAGAGGCGTTAAGGCAAAAATACGCCGACGATTCGCTCGCGGTCAGACTGCCGGTGGCCGCCGATCTGCTCGAACGCGGACAGGTCGCCCAGGCGCGCAAAACGCTTAATGAGTGCATGACAGCCGAACCGGACAACCCGATGGTCCATGTCCTGGACGGCCGGATTCTCTGCGCCGAGGGACGCCTCAATCAAGCGCGACAGGCCTTTGAACAGGCCATCGCCCTCGACGCCGAGTGCGACGCGGCGTGGTTCCACCTGGCGGCGCTGGAACAAAGTCAGGACAATCATAACGACGCCCTTGAGCATTATCAACAGGCCGTGCGTCTGAATCCGGAACATGTCGGCTATACGACCGCCCTGATTGACACACTGGCCCTGCTGGATCGCTGCAGCGAAACGACCGACTATATCCGTACCACACTGTCTCGAAGCAAAGACAGTACCATATTGGCTCAGGCGGCCTCTGTCTGCGCCCGATGCGGACGGCTGGACGAAGCCGTCGATCTGTACAAAACAGCAATCCGCTTTACGCCTCATGACATCGGTATTCTGGAGGCGCTGGCCGACTGCTATCGACAGCAAAATAACTGGCTCAATGCGGCCGAAACATATGAAACACTGTTGCAGGTCGCCCCGCCGAAAACCGCACAAGAGACCTATTTAACCAGCCTTGCGTCCTGTTACTTCAACGCCGGGCAATACGGACAGGCCCTGAAAAGCTACGACCGCCTCTCAACGATACGCCGCGACGATCCGGACGTGTGGCTGAATATGGCCCAGGCGGCGATGGGAGCGGACAGGATTGACCGTGCCGCCGACAACGCCCGCCGGGCGCTGACGCTCAAGCCCGGCTGGATACAGGCATACGCCGTACTCGGCGCCGCTCAATACCTCAAAGGCGACTACAACGAAGCCCTGCGGTCATTTGCCTATCTTCGCGGAGATGACCAGTTGGCCGGCTTTGGCTGGTTTATGACCGGACGATGCTATGCGCAGCTCGACCAAACCGCCAAGGCCCAATCCGCCTATCAACAAGCCGGCAGCCGCAACACCGACAGCCCGCTGGTGTCGCATTTTCTCAACGCCGAACAGACCTCCCGCCCGTGAACACCGTCGGGATGACCATACGGCAAAAGCAAAGTGATGCAACGTGTAATTATAGTGTCAAACGTATGCGTAACGAGCAAATCAAATACGGCGGGCTAATCGCCCTCGGATTGATCGGCGCCGGATTGGCCGTCGTGTCGGCGGGGCTGTCACACCCGGCCGCGGCCGCCCTGCCCGCCGCGGCGATGACGTCCATAGCCGTGGCTGGACTGGCGATGCTGGCTCGCGCACAACAACACAGCAGCCGGCATCAACTGACCGAACGCCAAAACCGCACCGCCGCGATGAACGACAAGCTGAGCGACGCCCAGCGACAACTGGCCGATATGAAATTGAAGGTTCAGCTCATCAATCGCCGAAAAAACAGCGTCGAGGCCATCCTCAACAGCATCCGCGACGCCGTGCTCGTCACCGACGACCGCGACCGGATCATTCTGGCCAATCGCGCCGCCGAACGGCTCTTTGGCTTTCACTTCGACCCCGACGCAGCCGTGTTAGCCGCTGAAATACTCGGTACGGACGCGCTGCTTGTGCTCATTCAAAAAAGCCGAACCGGCCGCATCGCCCATGTCCGCCACGAAATCGCCCTTCCGCAGGACGGTCGAGAGGCAATCTTTGACGCCGTGCTGTCCTGCACCGAAGACGACGCCGACCACAACAGCGCCGTCGTGGCCGTACTGCACGATATCACCCGCGAAAAGGAAATCGCCCAAATGAAAAACGATTTCGTCAGCCACGTCTCGCACGAACTGAAAACGCCCCTGGCCTCCATCAACGCCTACGCCGAAATGCTCGTGGACGGCGAGGCGCAGGACGCCGAAACACTGGCGAACTTCTGCGGCGTCATTCAAAGCCAGGCCCGGCGTCTGACCCGGCTGATTGAAGATATCCTGAACATCTCCCGCATCGAATCCGGCCTGGTCAAAGTCCAAAAAGCCAACCACAGCATGGCCCTGATCATCCGCGACGCGGTCGAAATGATCAAAAGCTACGCCCACGAAAAAAACATCACGCTCAACACCCAGGCCCCCATCCTCTACGATCAGGTCTATATCGACCATGATATGCTCTCGCAGGTCATCGTCAACCTGCTCAGCAACGCCGTCAAATACACGCCCGCCGGCGGAACCATCACCGTCCGCTCAGAGGTCAACGAATCGGACAACCGCATCACCGTGACCATCGCCGACACGGGCGTCGGTATCCCGCCGGAAGACCTGGAACACATCTTTGACAAATTTTATCGGGTCCAGGCCAACAACAAATGCGCCAAAGGCACCGGATTGGGACTTAACCTGGTCAAACAAATTGTCGAAACAGTACACGGCGGACAGGTCTTTGTGACCAGTACCGTCGGCAAAGGAAGCACCTTCGGCATCGAACTGCCGCTGGCCGCCGAACCGGCGGGACTGCCGGCATGAACGATAAACTGATCGAATACAGATTGAATCAAGGAGAATCCAATGACCCAACGCAAAGCCCTCGTCGTTGACGATGAATTTCACATCCTCCAGGTCGTCGCCATCAAGCTGCGCAACAACGGCTTTGACGTTATGACCGCTGAAAACGGCGCCCAGGCACTGCAAATGGCCCGCGAACACAAGCCGGATATCGTCATCACCGACTATCAAATGCCCGTCATGAGCGG
>DSDR01000065.1 GCA_011048645.1 Phycisphaerales bacterium | reverse complement strand
TTTGTAGCCGAACTTGCGGGCGATGATCGAGCCGGGAATCGCCAGCCCGAAATACGCGCCGTAAAACGCAAACTGAATCAGCGAGGACTGGAAGTTGCTCAAGTCCTCAAAAATGCCGGTAAACGCCCGCACCAGCGGGTCGGTCATATTGTTGGCAATGCCCCACCAGGCAAAACAGCTTGCCAGCAGAACAAACGGGAAAATGTCCCCGGGCGGCAACAGTTTAGGCTTTGGAGTGTCTGACGCCGATGATGCCGATTGGTTCATTGCACGACCCCTTAAAGAAAAATAACCGTTAAGCCGAATACGTCATCGCATTAAGGTCAACGTTTTACCCGATCCGCCCTGCGTTGCCAAGTAAATTTTCCAAAAAAGCAGACTTGTCTCTGGCTGAACAAGGAGCGCCTGTCCTGCTTTTTTCTTTTGGCATATTCTTTGACACGATGAAAAAAAGACAGTATAATCTCGGCGTTGGACAAACCTAAAGAAGCTAAAAGCGAGGTTATTATGCGGCTTTTTGTAAGTCTCGGCAGCAGCAGCGTTAATGAACTGAAATTCGACCGGGGGCCGATCTACGTGGGACGACAGATGGGCAGTCAGGTCTTCCTTCCCGACAAGGCCGTCTCGCGTCAGCACGCGGTATTTTACACCACCAAAGACGGGGATTGGATTGTGGAAGACCTCGGCTCCTCGAACAAGACCTATCTGAACGAGCAGGCAATCCATAAGGCCGAACTGAAACACAACGACACGATTCGCATTGCGGACTTTACCATTCGCGTCAGTCTCGAGGACGATGAGGATCAGGATCGCCGGATGAATCTGGAAGACACGCTCATCGGAGAAGACCACATTCGACGCGAACTGCACACGGTGGACCGCAAAGTCGATGCCTCCGACGCCCCGCCGATCCGCTTTCCGGCCAAGCGAATGCACCAATTCCACGAAGCCGTCGAAACCTTCGGCGGACAGAAAACCCTTGACGGCCTCTATAAAGGACTGATGGACATTCTTTTTCGACAGTTCAGCGCATTGAATGTCTGGGTCGCACTGCGGCATGAGTCATCCGGACCGATGGACATCCAGGGCGGGCGAAAAATTACCACCGAACATATTGAGCGGGTGGATTTGGCCGTGCCCAAAAGTCTGTCCGATGCGTCTGAAAAAAACATGTATCTGCTGATTCATCAACTGCCCCGTCAAATCACCGCACGCGGGATTCGGTCGGTGATGATTTGCCCCGTAATGCTTCACAAAGACAGTTACGGCATCATTTATATTGAAAATTCCACCGAACACGCGCATTACGGCCTGCAAGACCTCGACTATCTGATTCTCATCAGCGTCCTTGTGGCATTTCTGGTCAGGAAAATCAAATAGCCCCCTGTCATTTCGTTTCGATGAATCAAGACCTGATTAAACCAAAAGTGGCGGCCTTTGAGGTAACGGGCCGATGTGTACTGCGTTGTCGGCATTGCCGGGCGGCGGCCATCGGCCGCGGCGCCGATCCGCTGGATACGACCGCCTGCAAACAGATTCTGAAAGGGCTGGCCGATTATACGCGGTGTATTCTGATCTTTACCGGCGGTGAGCCGATGATGCGCGACGATATTTTCGAGCTGGTCGCCTATGCGCGTTCGCTGAGGCTGCGTCCGGTGATGGCCACGTGCGGCGAACGGCTGGACACCAACACAATGCATCGCCTGAAAGACAGCGGCCTGCTGTCGTTTTCGTTTTCGCTGGACGGCCCGGACGCCGTCTCCCATGACGGTTTTCGCCAAAGCGACGGGGCGTTTGCCCTGGTAATGAATGCGGTCGAGGCGGCCAAAGACGTCGGCATTCGCTTTCAAATCAATACGACACTGACGCGACTGAACGTCAATGCGATGGAGTCGATTGCCCATCTGGCCGCGTCGCTGGGAGCGGCCTGCTGGAATCCGTTTGTGCTGGTGCCGGTCGGACGCGGCGAGGCCATTGGCGACTTGCTGTTCGAGCCGGAAGAATATGAACGGGTGCTCAAGCGGCTGGCACAGTTGAAAACCGCCCTGCCGATGGACCTGCGGCTGACGTGCGGGCCGCAGTTTGCCCGCGTGGCCCGGCAGCAAAAAATCCCCAACGCCGATAAAGTGCCCGGATGTCTGGCGGCCACGGAGTTTGTCTTCATCAGTCGAAACGGCGATGTGCAGACATGCGGCTTTCTGGAGCAGTCAGCCGGCAACCTGATAACGGAACATTACAACTTCGGGCATATCTGGGAACAGTCGCCGCTGCTGTGCAAACTGCGCGATCACAGCCGTTATGAGGGGGCCTGCGGACGGTGCGGCTATCTGGATTTTTGCCGGGGCTGTCGGGCGCGGGCACTGTCGGTTCGCGGCAGCGTGGTCGCCGAGGATCCGATCTGTCTGCTGACAAGACGAAAGGAAACGCAATGACGGCGCCAAAGCCCTTTGAGCAGGCCGTGCTGCGGGCGGTACAGGAGCCGCTACCGCTGTGCGAGCGGCCGTTTTCGGTGTTGGCCGAGCAACTTGCGTGCAGCGAAGAAACGCTGCTCAATGAGATACGCCGCCTCAAGGCCGACGGACTGATTCGACGATACCGACCGCAAATCAACTATCGCGCATTGGGGCGCGTCGCGGTGCTGGTCGGTGCGGCGATTCCGGAAGGGCGGCTGGAACAGACCGCCGCAGCGGTCAGCGCGTTGGGAGGCGTTTCGCATAATTACCAGCGCGACGGACGGCTGAATCTGTGGTTTACACTGCAGGACGCATCAACCGCAGCGATTGATGCGGCGCTGGAACGTCTGCGGCAAACGACCGGGTTTGCGTTTTACAGTTTTCCCGCTGAAAAGGTGTATAAGCTGGACGTGCGGTTTGATCCGGCCGGGCCGGGGCCGCTGTGGTTTGTGCCCGGCAGGCCGGGCCGCAACCCGACGGAAACGACAACGACGGCAGCCTTGACGCCCGATGAAAAACAAGTCCTCGAACGCCTCCAACAGGAACTGCCGTTGGCGCCGCAGCCCTTTGATCAAATGCTGCCGGACGCCACCGGGCCAATGTCGGTTGCACTGCTGAAATCGCTGACCGAAAAGGGCGTGCTCGGCAGGATTGCAGCGGTGCTGAATTACAGGCGGCTGGGATACGCCGCCAATGCGATGGTGTGTATCGCGGTCGGCGCGGAGCGTATGGATGCGCTTGGCGGGGAGCTGGCGCGGATTCCGGCGGTGACGCATTGTTATCGCCGCCGCACCGTCGCCGACTGGCCGTATGCGTTGTACGCGATGTTTCACGCTGACACGCTCGGCCGGATTGATGCGTTTGTGCGCCGTTTCTGCCAACAGCACCGCGCGGCCGATTACGCAGTTTTGCCCACGGTTCGCGAATTCAAAAAAACGCCCGTTCGCATCACCTTCTGACCTGCGCCTGCGGTTACCCCTTACCGGCGGCCAAACGGTTCACGATCGCGGCGGCGTCCTTGGCGAAATAGGTGATGATCACATCCGCTCCGGCGCGTTTAACGGCCAGCAGCGTTTCGAGCATCGTCTGCCGCAGGTCGCACAGGCCCCGCTCGGCGGCGGCGTGAACCATCATATACTCCCCGGACACCTGATAGGCCGCCAGCGGCACATCGAAGCGATCTTTGGCCTGCCGGAGGATGTCCAGGTACGCCAGCGCAGGCTTGACCATCACCATATCGGCGCCTTCGTCAATGTCCAGGGCGATTTCCCGCATCGCCTGGTGTGCACAGGCCGGGTCCATCTGATAACTTTTGCGGTCGCCTTGGCCCGGCGCACTGCCGGCGGCGTCGCGAAACGGACCATAAAACGCCGAGGCAAACTTGGCCGCATAGGACAAAATCGCCGTCTCGGTCAAGCCCGCCTCATCCAGCGCCCGGCGAATCCATAACACCCGCCCGTCCATCATATCCGACGGGGCCACGACATCCGCCCCGGCGCGGGCGTGGGCAACGGCGGTTTCAGCCAGCTTTTCGAGCGTGGCGTCGTTGTCCACCCGCCCGTCCTTGAGCAGGCCGCAATGGCCGTGATCGGTATAGGCGCACAGACACACATCGGTCATCACCACCAGCTCCGGCTCAGCCCGCTTAATCGCTGCCGCCGCCCGACACACGGCCGACCCGTCCGACCACGCCTCCGAGCCGAGGGCGTCTTTATGCTCCGCCAGCCCGAACAGCAGCACCGCCGGAATGCCCAGCGCGGCGATCGATTTGGCCTCCTCAACCACCCGGTCAACCGAAAAATGATAACACCCCGCCATCGACGCTATCGGCTCTTTGACGTTCGTACCGGGACAGACAAACAGCGGAACCACAAAATCCGACGCCGACAGCCGTACCCCACTGACCAGCCGCCGCATCCCCGCACTGACCCGCAACCGCCGCATCCGCGTATAAGGAAACCCCATCGTCAATTCTCCGAATAAAAATCAAACATCAAAATGCAAAAAGCAAAACGACAATGCAAAATC
>DSDR01000089.1 GCA_011048645.1 Phycisphaerales bacterium | reverse complement strand
CCCATTGCCTCGATGCTACTCAACCGTAACCGTTGATCCCCTGACCTTCAATGCAATCACCGTGTTGACCGGATCGAGCGGTTCTGCCGAGACCTGAATGATCACGTCATTGCCTCGGCGGGAAGCGGCCAGAGGTTGTCGGGTTGCCAACGGCACTGCTTCAAGAATCTCATTTTTCAGGCCGGGAACAATCAGTCTGCCGTCATCGGGCCAATCAAAGACGTGCAGATACAGCAGCGTATTGTTTCCGTCGGGCTTTTGGGTGCAGCGTCCCCATTTCAGAGCCGCAAACGGGCTGGCCGTCGTGCTGTAAATGGACTCGCTGTTGACCCGCATCCATCGGCCGATTGCACGCAGGCTTTCAACGCTTTCGATAGGCACCGAGCCGTCGGCCTTCGGCCCGATGTTCAGCAGATAGTTGCCGCCTTTGCTGGCGATGTCCGCCAGGTTGCGAATCAGCGTCTCGGCGGATTTCCAGGCGTGGTCGTGTTCACTGTAACCCCAGGTGGTGTTCATCGTCATACAGGTTTCCCAGTCCAGGTCGGGCACGCCGGTGGGCGGGATGTGCTGCTCCGGCGTGATAAAATCGGCGTATATCGGATCCAACTGCATGGCAAAGCCGCCGGTCCCCATACTCAGCCATCCGGCCTGCGGAATTCGAAAGAGTCGGTTGTTCATAATGATATGAGGCTGCTTGATGCGCACCGCATCCAGCAGATCAAACGCCCGCCAGGCTGTCTGCCCGTAAAAATCCAGAGCGCTGTAGTCCCACCACATAATATCAATCGGCCCGTAATTGGAGACCAATTCATCCACCTGAGCGTGCAGATATTCCAGATAGTTGTCATGATGACGAGGTTGTTTCGGCGGTGTTCCCCGCAACGGATGCGGCAGCATTTCGGAGCGCGTGTAGTCGTACTCCGGATGATGCCAGTCGATCACGGAATGGTAGAATCCGACGCGCAGACCCGCAAGACGTGCCGCGTCCACGATTTCCCGTACCAGGTCGCGTCCGAGCACGGCCCCGGCGTTATACTCGCCCACCTTGGAGGCGTGCAGGGCAAAGCCGTCGTGATGTTTGGTGGTAAATACAATATAGCGGCAACCGGCGGCCCTGGCCAGTTCGGCCCATTCGGTCGCAAAGTCCGGCGAGGGCTTAAAGAGCGGAATGGCTCGCTCGGCGTAGGTGTTTGTATCCGCTCTGACGCGATTTTGTATCCATTCCATCCCGCCGCGCGTGGCAACGGGCTTACCGTCCCATGTCCCGGCCAGGCCGGAATACAATCCCCAATGGACAAACATCCCGAACCGCGCCTCGCGCCACCACTGCATCCGCCGGTCCCGCTGCTCAATCGCCCAGACCGCGGCTTTCGGAACCGGCTTGAGCGTGATCGAACGCACATTGATCGGATTCCAGGCGTCGCGGACGGGACGGATTTGCAGGGCATACTCCCCCGGCCGGTCAAGGGTGACAATCGCCAGCCGGTTTTCCTGAAACGTCGCATAATCGCCCGTCGGCGGGAAAGAGACGGGACGAACGATGTCGCCGATGCGTATTTCTGCCCGACTGTCCGGGGCGGGGTTGGCCGTATCGATATGAATGGCAAATGACCCCGGCTTGTCAATCTTAAACCGCCACTCGACCCAGCTTTGCGGATCGGTCCAGAAGCCGATATTCGGGATATTGTTTTTCATTTCGACTTGCGTATGGCTTCCGAGCCGATTGTGAATGTCGGCCATCTCCGCCGTCAGATGCAGTGTGCCGTCCGGCGTTTGTTTCGGCAGTATTTTTTCAATCGTCAGCGTCCCGTTTACCTCAAGGGCAATCACCGAGGCAATCGGATCCGGTGCAGTCGTCGGTAACGACAAGACCACGCCGTCGGCCGCAGGTTGCGTCTTAATCGGTTGTCCGGTGGCCAGCAGGCGGGCGGTATTGACCTCGTTTTTCAGTCCCGGCACAAGCAGTTGGCCGTCTTCGGGCCAGTCAAACACGTGCAGGTACAGCGTGGCGCCGTCATCGCGGACCTTTTTTGTGCAGCGTCCCCACAAGAGTTTGGCAAACGGATTGGCTGTTGTGCCGTAAATCGCCTCGCCGTTGACACGCATCCATTGTCCGATGGCCCTGAGCCGCTCAATGCTCGGCTGCGGAATCTCGCCTTCGGCGGTCGGGCCGACGTTGAGCAGATAGTTGCCGCCTTTGCTGGCAATATCGATCAGATTACGAATCAGCACGGTTGTGGATTTCCAGTTATGGTCGTAGCTTTTGAATCCCCACGTGTCGTTCATCGTCATACAGGTTTCCCAGTCCCGATCGCCGTAGCCGGTAGCGGGGATATGCTGTTCGGGCGTTTCGGTATCGCCGCGATAGCCGCCGCCGAGCCGATTGTTGGTAATAATCCCCGGAAACTGCGAAACGACCGGCTCAAACAGCGCCGCCCGCTGCGGCGTCATAGAGGTGGGCGTGTCCCACCACAAGACGGCAATGTCGCCGTAGTTCGTGAGTATCTCTTTGACCTGCGGCACGGCGATGGTGCGCAGGTACTCGTCCATATCACCGGCCTGAGCCGGGTCCCACTGGCGATTGCCGGCCTTGGCCCCGCCGGGATGACACCAGTCCTGCGCCTGCGAATAATAAAAACCCAGCTTCAGCCCGTGTCGGCGGCAGGCCTCGGCCAGCGGCTTGAGCAGGTCCTTGCCGTAGGGCGTCGCGTCCACCACGTCCCAATCGGTTACTTTGGAATCAAACAAGGCAAATCCGTCGTGGTGCTTGGAGGTAATGACAATGTATTTCATCCCCGCTTCTTTGGCCAGCCTCACCCAGGCGTCCGGATCGTATTTGACGGGGTTGAATTGCCTGGCGAATGCCTTGTATTCACTGACGGGAATTTCGGCGCGAAGCATAATCCATTCGCCGATGCCGCCGATCTGTCGGCCTTGATATGTTCCGGCCGGCACGGCGTACACGCCCCAGTGAATGAACATCCCGAATCGCGCGTCGCGCCACCATTGCATCCGCTCATCACGCTGCTGGGGGGTCTCGTCGGCATACGGCCAGACGGGCGCCGTTTGAGCCGCAGCGAATTCCCGCCCAAGGCCGAAAATCAGGACAATGGCCAAATAGAAAAACATACGAAAAACAGAAGTGAATATACTGAATTGAGGTTGTGCCGGTGTCATTGGGGTTCCTTTCTCTTGTTCCCGTGCTGCCAGTTATTGACCGTAACAATGTGCCCCAATATTAGGCAAAACGAGAGATGGCTGCAATAGACTTTTTTATGTTTTAATGGATATTTTACAGACGTGGCTTGGTTTCCGCATCCGAAAACGCATCTCAGCAATAAAAAAAGGGCATAAAATAAAAAGTTTTTCCAAAATTTCCGCGTTGCGCTCCTATACTGAATGATAAGGCATTCTGTTTTGCCGTGTGAGATGCCATATGGACAGAGGTACAAACAATTCGAGAACAGAGCTCTTTGTTGAGCTTCTGACCGCCCATCAAGGGCGGATCAGGAAATTTATTCTTTCGCTGGTACCGAACTTTGCAGATGCGGATGATATTATGCAGGAGACAAGTCGGGCAATGTGGCTCCAGTTTGGCAGTTTTTTGGAGGGGACAGATTTTTTGGCCTGGTCGTTCAAAATCGCTCATTTTCGCGTTCTTGAATTTCGACGAAAGAAAAAACGAGGCGTCTATTTCAGCACTTCATTACTTGAGAGAATCACCGAAGAAGCCTCGCAGCCTCGCAGTGAACAAAACAGGATCATGCCTCATTTATATCAGTGTATTAATAAGCTGGCCGCTGCTGATCAGAAGATTCTGAGGCTCAAGTATGAGGAAAACCTGAAGATCAAAGAAATTTCATCGCGGATCGGCAAGTCGTGTGATGCGCTGTACAAGCAGATTTCCAAGATTCACGACTGGCTTTTGGTGTGTATTAAACGGAGTGTTTTTTCGGAGGAGACCCGGTGATGATCGATTCCGAAAAAAGGAAGAAATGCCGGGACCTGCTGATTCTTTCGCTTGAGGGCGAATTGACGCCGGAACAAAACGCTTGTCTGAATGACCTTTTGGAAGAGTCGGCGTTGAGGCGGTATTATTTGGATCTTATCGATTTAGTCCAGTATCTTAAGGATATACATTGGCCGGAAGAAAACCTTGTTCCGGTGCTGGATCAATCGTTGTGGCAACAGTTGGCCCAGGATGAAAAAGAAGCCCAGACCCTGATTCTCCCCTCCGAGCAGCCTCCCATCGAACTGATCACGGATGTTCGGCAACGCAAGACACAACTGAAAAGCCCTCAGCGAAAAATTCCCGCCAACGTCTGGCTGTCGCTGGGATCGCTTGCCGCGGTGGTGATGCTGTTGTCGTATATTGCTCATCGACCCCGTGTGCCTGCGCAGTCGATTGCCGTGCTGGAGGATTCGCTTGAGGCGCGGTGGGAAACACCGATTGACTCGGATGCCCGGTTCTACGCGGCGTCTTCTTATACCTTATT
>DSDR01000031.1 GCA_011048645.1 Phycisphaerales bacterium | reverse complement strand
CCCGATAGAGAAGGGCTAAAATGCCGGTCAATTCAAGGTCTGTTGAATCTGTTTTCATAACCTGAGCACGGGAGGCGTTGCAATGAACGGATTAATGTTTCGGATGGGTTCGGCGGTCATTCTGGCGGGTGCGTTGGTGTTTAGCGGCTGCGCCGGGTTGAGCGAATCATCACACACGCGGGAAGGGAAAGTCAAGATGAGCATCACACAATCGGATTTCGGCGTTCTGCCGGACGGACAAAAGGCCGCGCTTTACACACTGACCAATGCCAACGGGGCGGTCGCCAAAATCACCGACTTCGGCGGCATTGTAACGGAACTCTGGATGCCGGATAAAAACGGCAAACTCGGCGACATTGTGCTCGGCTTTGATTCTGTGGAAGGCTATTTAAGCGATGCGTATAAGGCCAGCGGTCCTTATTTCGGCGCCTTGATCGGTCGTTACGGCAATCGCATCGGCCAGGGCAAATTCACACTGGACGGTACGACCTACACACTGGCGACCAACAATGGTCCCAACCACTTGCACGGCGGCCTGAAAGGCTTTGACAAGGTGCTGTGGAAGGCCGAGCCGGTCAAAGGCGGCGACGGCGTGGGCGTCAAGCTGCGCTATCGCAGCAACGATATGGAAGAAGGCTATCCGGGCAATCTGGATGTAACCGTGGTCTATACGCTGACCAACAACAATGAACTGCGTGTTGATTACACCGCAACCACCGACAAGCCGACGGTCTGCAATTTGACCAATCATAGCTATTTCAATTTGGCCGGCCAAGGCAGCGGCGACATCCTCAAACATGAGCTGATGCTGAATGCCGACCATTATACACCGGTTGATGAGGGGCTGATTCCCACCGGCGAGATTCTTCAGGTCGAAAATACGCCCATGGATTTCAGACGTCCGACGGCCATCGGCGCCCGTATTGACAACCATTTTGATCAGTTGGTGTACGGGCAGGGTTACGATCACAACTGGGCGCTGAATAAAAACCACAACGGCGAAATGACGCTGGCGGCCCGCGTTCGGGAACAGACCAGCGGGCGCGTGATGGAGATTTGGACCACCGAGCCGGGGATTCAGTTTTACGCGGGCAATTTCCTGGACGGAACGCTGACCGGCAAAGAGGGTAAGGTCTATCGCCATCGTTACGGCTTCTGTCTGGAGACGCAGCATTTTCCGGACAGTCCCAACAAGCCGCAGTTCCCGACGACGGTGCTGCGTCCGGGCGAAACCTACAGCACGACGACCATTCACAAATTTACCACGCGGTAAGCGGAATGAGTCTTTTTCGGCGATTTTCTGAACTCTCATAGAAAGGGGAAGGCATGACGTCTTTACATTATGTTGATTGGCTTGTCATTGCGGGTTACTTCGTTATCGTGTTCGGCATTGCGTGGTGGGCCTATCTGAAGGAAAAGCTGTCGCAAACGACCGACGAATATTTTCTTGCCGGACGCAATCTGGGCTGGTGGGTCATCGGAGCGGCGGTATTTTCGTCCAATATTGGTTCCGAACATCTGGTCGGCTTGGCCGGTTCAGGTGCGACCGACGGTGTGGCGATGGCCCATTACGAGCTGCACGCCTGGTGTCTGCTGGTGCTGGCGTGGATTATGGTACCGTTCTATATGCGGTCGAAGGTCTTTACGATGCCGGAGTTTCTGGAGCGGCGATTTTCGCCCGTCAACCGGACCGTGCTGTCGGTGATTTCGCTGGTTGCGTATGTACTGACCAAGCTGGCGGTGGGTATCTTTGCCGGCGGTGTGGTCTTTGCCGTGCTGATTCCCGACATTACGTTTATGGGGCTGGACAGTTTCTGGATTGGTTCGATTCTGGTGATTGTGCTGACGGGCATCTATACGATTATGGGCGGGATGCGCGCGGTGGCCTATACCTCGGCGATCCAGACGATCATCCTGGTTGTCGGTTCGGCCAGTGTGACCTATTTCGGCCTCAAGGCGCTGGGCGGCTGGGGCGAACTTCGCAGTTGGGCCGGTTCGGAGATGTTTAACCTGTGGAAACCGCTGGTGCCGGAGGGAGTCGAGGCGACCTGGGCGCCGGTGAAGGAATCGACGCGCATGGCCTGGTATTTCAACGACAACTACCCCTGGATCGGGATGCTTTTCTGTGCGCCGATCATCGGCCTGTGGTACTGGTGTACGGATCAGTACATCGTACAGCGTGTGCTCGGAGCACAAAACGAGCAGGTTGCCCGTCGCGGCTCCATCTGCTCGGCGGCGCTGAAGCTGCTGCCGGTGTTTATCTTTATCATTCCGGGGATGATCGCCTTTGCGTTGGCTAAAAGCGGGCAGAACGCCGCTTTGGCCGAGACGTTCTTTGACGAGAGCGGCCAAATCATCCGCGACAATGCCCAGCAGGCGTTCCCCATGCTCGTGGCGGAAGTGCTGCCGATCGGCATACGCGGGATTGTCGTGGCCGGGCTGCTGGCGGCCCTGATGAGTTCATTGGCCGGGGCGTTCAATGCCTCCGCGGCCCTGTTTACGATTGATTTTTATTCAAAACTGCGTCCCGAAGCCACTCAGAAACGGATCGTCTGGGTCGGTCGTGTGGCCACCGCCGTGATGGTGCTGATCGGCTTGGCCTGGATTCCCGTGATCAAAGGCGGCAAAGGCTTGTATGACTATTTGCAGGGGATTCAGTCGTATCTGGCGCCGCCGATTTTTGTCGTTTTTTTCCTGGGCGTCTTCAGCAAACGGCTCAACGCCAAGGGCTGTCTGTGGGCGCTGATTGTCGGCTTTGCGCTGGGGCTTTTCCGGTTGGCCGTGGATACACCGGTCAAATTGATTCCCGATTTTTCGTACCCGGAAGGGTCGTTCTTCTGGGTTGTGAACAATATGTACTTTCAATACTATAGTTTGATTATCTTTTTGACCTCAATTGCCGTGATGGTGGGGGTCAGTTATATGACCAACGAACCGGCTTATGAGAAGATCAACGGCCTGACCTACGGCACGCTGACCGAGGAAGACCGCAAAGCGTCGCGGGCGTCGTGGAATAAGTGGGATGTGATTGCCTCGGCGGGCGTCCTTGTGGCGATTTTGGCGGCGTACTTGTATTTCCGAGGTTAATCAGGAAAACAGAACCGATGTTTGCTGGATAAGTATGAGGTGAGACGATGGCTTATGTCATAGGAATGGATTACGGAACCAACTCGGTTCGCTGTCTGGTTGTGAACGCTCAGAACGGACGCGAAATCGGGACGTCGGTGTTTGAGTATCCCAGCGGCCAGGCGGGTATTCTGCTGGATAAGAACGACCATAACGTGGCGCGTCAAAATCCGGCCGACTACCTGAAGGGGCTGGAGGCGACGGTGCAGGAAGCGACCCGACAGGCAAAGAAAACGGACAAGAATTTTTCGCCCGATCAGGTCGTGGGCATCGGCGTGGACACCACCGGCTCGACGCCGATACCGGTGGACGCCGAGGGCGTGCCGCTGGCAATGAAGCCCGAATTCAAAAAGAATCTGAACGCCTGCGTGTGGCTCTGGAAGGATCATACCGGCTATGCCGAAGCGGCCAAAATCACCGAGCGGGCGGCCGAGATGCGGCCTGAGTTTCTGGCCAAGTGCGGCGGGACGTATTCGTCAGAGTGGTTTTTCAGCAAGATTTGGCACTGTCTGAACGCTGACAAAAAGGTGTTTGAGGCGGCCTATACGTGGGTGGAGCATGCCGACTGGATACCGGCGGTACTGACCGGTACCGATCATCCGAACCAACTGAAGCGGTGCCGCTGCGCCGCCGGGCACAAGGCGATGTTCAGCGAGCAGTGGGGCGGCTATCCGGACAGAGAATTTCTGACCGCGCTGGATCCGCGTCTCGGACGGGTACGCGACACACTGCCCGATGCCACCTACACGGTGGATACCGCTGTGGGAGGATTGACGGCGGCGTGGGCCAAAAAGCTGGGGCTTGCCGAAGGCATTCCCGTCGCGGCCGGGGCGTTTGACGCTCATTTGGGTGCGGTCGGCGCCGGCATCGGCAAAGGGACGCTGGTCAAGATCATCGGCACGAGCACCTGCGATATGGTGGTCTGGCCGAATACTGACGATGTGCCTGATATTCCCGGCATCTGCGGGATTGTCGATGGCTCCGTTCTGCCGGGCTTCTGGGGACTGGAAGCGGGACAATCGGCGGTTGGCGACATCTTTAACTGGTTTGTCAATTCGATTCAGCCGGGCGGCAAAGACGCCGGTTCGCATACGCAACTGACCAAACAGGCCGCCAAACTCAAGCCCGGCCAGTCGGGTTTGCTGGCGCTGGACTGGAACAACGGTAACCGCACGATTCTGGTCGATCAGCGGCTGACCGGGCTGCTGCTCGGACAGACGCTGCACACCCGGCCGGAAGAAATTTACCGGGCCTTGGTTGAGGCGACCGCTTTCGGTGCATTGACCATCATCAATCGGTTTGAGGAATACGGCGTCAAGATTCGTCAAATCGTCAACTGCGGCGGTATTGCCGAAAAGAATCCGATGCTGATGCAGATTT
>DSDR01000123.1 GCA_011048645.1 Phycisphaerales bacterium | reverse complement strand
GTAACGGCCGAGAACGCCTACGCCGCGCGCAAGCATCTGCGGGCGCGGGGGCTGCATCCGACGCAGATTGATCAGGTGCGGATGGAAACGACTCGCAAGTCGCTGGGCAGTCTGATGCGCAAAAGCGGCCGCAAGCAGGTGGTCGGTTTTACGCGGGAGCTGGCCACGATGCTCAATTCGGGCATCAAGCTGACCGAGGCGTTATCGGTGCTGATCAGCCAGGTCTCCGATCCGCAGCTTCGCGCGGCGGTAACGGAGATTCGCGACCGGGTGGTAACGGGCGAATCGCTGGCCGATTCGATGGACGAGTACGATCAGTTTTTTGATTTGATTTATGTCAGTATGATTCGCGTCGGCGAGGTGACCGGCTCTCTGCCGGAAACCCTGGCGACGATGGCGGCGTTTATGGACAAGCGTCAGCGGCTGGAAGCCAAGATGACGACGGTGATGATGTATCCAATCATCCTGATGTTCGTCTGTATGGTGGTGCTGCTGGTGATTATGATTGTGGTGATTCCCAAAATTACCGAACAGTTAATCCGCACCGGCCAGGAGCTGCCGTGGATGACGACGTTTATGATGGGCGTGTCCAATGTATTGACCAGTTGGTGGGTGATCGTGATTATGGCCGTCCTTGCCGGGCTTGTGCTGCTGTATAAGCGGCTGGTGCGGACGCGGCGGGGCGCCTATCTGCGCGATAAACTGCTGCTGAATCTTCCCGGTTTCGGCCCGCTGCTCAAACAGCGGATTGTTTCGCGGTTTACCTCGACGCTGGCGACGCTGCTGGGGTCGGGGCTGTCGATGGCCGAGTCGCTGCGGGTGGTTTCGCAGGTGACCGGCAACGTCATTATGGCCGATGCCATCAAGCAGGCCCGTGAGCGGATTCTGTCCGGGGCCGATATTGCCACGCCGCTGCGCGACAGCGGGGTGCTGGATCCGACGATTTCGCATATGGTCACTGTCGGCGAAAAGAGCGGCGAACTGGAACAGATGCTCAAAATGATCAGCGAGAATCTGGAAGCGTCTTCGGATCTGGTGATCGAACGGCTCAGTGCCGTCGTTGAGCCGGTGATTATTGTGTTTATGGCGCTGATTATCGGGGCGATTGCCTACGCGACGCTGATGCCGCTGTTCCAGTATTCGGTGACCCAGTTTTAATGGTGAGTTTTGAATTTGTTTAAGATTGAGTGCCTGGAATTTTTGACGTTTCAGTATGAGAGGTTTTTATGCGACAGATCAAAAAGAATCGCGGGTTTACGTTGGTTGAATTGATGGCGGTGCTGCTGATTATTGCGCTGCTGGCGGGTGTGGCGGCCAAGAATTTTATGGGTCAGACCGAAAAGGCCAAGGTCACCACCACCAAGGCGACGCTCAAGACGCTGCATCAGGCGGTCAATATGTTCAAGCTCGACACCGGCCGCTATCCGACCGAGGAGATGGGGCTGCTGGAACTGGTGGAACAGCCGCCGGATGTGGACTACTGGACGCCGGGCGGTTATCTGGAAACAACGACCGTGCCGCGCGACGCCTGGAAAAATGAGTATATCTATCAGCTCAATCCCGAAAGCGGCAAGCCGTTTGTGATTATCAGTTACGGCGCTGACGGTCGCGAGGGCGGTGAAGGCTATGACGCGGACTTGTACAGCACCGACGTGGACTAAGCGATTGTCGATTGTCGATTGTCGATTGACGAATAAAGACTCTTGTTCGTCACTTCGTCCATCGTCTATTGTCTTTCGTCCTTCGCTGAAGGCGATGGTCCTGGTCGAGCTGCTGATGGTGGTCGGATTGATCGGCCTAATGACGGGCGTGGCAATGCTCGGTTTCGGCGCGATGTGGGGCAACACGCGCTTCAAGAGCCGCGCCGAGACGCTGGTCAATACGTTTCAGATGGCTTATGAGGCGGCCCTTCAGAGCGACCGACGGTATGCGGTGATTCTGGATCAACTGAACAATGTGTATATCCTGCGACAGTTTGAGACGTTGGATTTTCAGACGCTGCCGGACGAGGAGGCGATTATCACGGTCGGTCGGTTTGACGACGAGTTTCAGTTTGATTATGTGCTCTACGATGATTTGGAAGATACCCGCGACCGCGGCGAAACGTTTACCGAAGCGCGGTTTTACGCCGGTCGCGCCGGCTGGCAATTCGGCGGCAAAGTCGTGCTGCGCGATCGCGACGGGCGTCCGTGGTCGATTGTGATCCACCGTCTCGGCAAGCCGGTGCAGTTGATCGAAGGCGATGCGGAGATTTTGCTGCCGCAGACGCGCGACCGAGTGCCGTTCTAATACAGAGGTCAGAGGTCAGAGGTCAGACGAAATGACGACGAAATCCTGCAAGGCGTTTACGCTGGTTGAAGTGGCGGTGACGATTGTGATCGTCGTATTGATGACCGGTACGGCGATGACGATTCTTGACCGCATCGTGGGGGCGTTGATGGATATGCGTCTTCAAAACGCGGCCTTTGAGACGGCTCGGCAGAATATGGAATCGCTGCTTTCGCTGAATAATGTGAAAGATACCGTCGAATACGGCGTCAGCGAGATTCATCCCGAAATTCAGTGGCAGGTGGTCATTGAGCCGTTTCACGAGCCGATCAACAACGCAATGTGGGTGCGGGCGATTTGCTCGGCCGGTTACACCGACAGCAAAGGCGACTATCAGGAAGTTGAACTGGAACACTGGCTGACGAATCTGCCGGGGGCGGTGGTGCGTCAGATTCTTCAGCAGCAGCGCGCCGAAGAGGAATATCTGAGCCTGTTGTCGGGTACGGCGGCCGGGCGGGATGAAGCGGCCATTCAGGAAACGACGATCGCCTATCTGGAACAAGCGGCTCTGGACGTGGACGCCTATACGAGTTTTCTGGAACGGCAGCGACGCAAAAAACTCGATTATATCTCAAAATACGGATTCGACGACGATTATCCGGCGTTCATCGAGGAATTGCGCGAGGAAGAAAACCGCTTTCTCGACCGTATCGGAATGGATTTTGACAAATACAATGACTTTTCCCGAACCTATGTGCCGCAGTACATCGGCTGGAGCGGTTCGGGGACGTCCGGAAGCGACGGAACACTGCCGCCGGGGACATCCGGCCCGTCAGATGGGTCGGCAACGCCGTCTGATCCCTCCAGCCCGTCAGACGGCGGCCAACAATCTTCGTTCGATGATCCTCAGAAGGTCTGGACACCGGATGATGTGCGTAAAGAGTTTCCTGGTATTCCGGAAGAACTGATTCCCTTTGTTGTGTATTTAATGAATTTATAAATGAAACAATATACTCAACCATTCCGTCTTCTTCCTGCGGCGTTTACGCTGATTGAGACGCTGGTGGTACTGGTGCTGTCGGCGGCGCTGCTGACGGCGGTCTTGCAGATGTACCACCGTGTTCGGCGGGATGTGAGCCAGTTGACCGGTCATTTGGACGAAAACCGGCTGGCACGGGAGATTTTGCAGAAAGTTGCCGAGGATATCGACCGGCTGGCGGCGCCGGGGTTTGACGCGACGATTCAGTTTCGCAACAAATACGACAACGGCTACAATTCGGCGCAGTTGACGCTGGAGAACAAATATTACGGCAAGGGCAATCCACCGCGGGCGGAAGTTTATGAACGGGTGATCTGGCAGACGACGTATGACCCGTTTACGCAGTCGCTGATTTTGTATCGGATGCACGACGGGCTGAATCTTGAAGACAAGGTGATTGAAACCGGCTCGGACGTCTCGCCCAGCGCCGGGTTGTATATTCCGATTACGGACGGCCTGACGCACTTTGAGTTGCGTTCCCAACAGGGCGATGCCCTGGGGGCGACCTGGACATCGGAAACGCTGCCGACGGCGGTGCGAATCGGCGTGTCGTTTGCCCCGCTGGAGGAGTTGCCTACCGGTCGTCTGGGCGTGCCGGAAGAAAAAATTCTCTATCGCACGGTGGCCGTGGATCGCACGCGGTATATTCCGTACCAGTTTATTCCGCGCAAGCTGGATTCCGAGACAGTGCCGGAAATCGACCCGAACGATATTGAAATTGATGCCGATGAGATACCGATTGACGTTGAGACGGATGCAGAAATGACGCCGGAATCGGATGCCTAAGCAATGGTCAGAGAGACAATGAACCGACAAGGACAGACAAGATGTTGCACGGTTCGACGCACCGACGGCATGGCGCTGGTCGTGGCGGTGGTGGCGCTGGTGGTGCTTTCGTCGCTGCTGGCGGGGCTGTCGGTTCGCGTGTCGATGGTCAAACGGCGTCAGGCGTATATGGTCGAGTACCAGCGGGCGCGCTATGCGCTGGATTCGGCGTTGAAATACGTGCTCAGTACCCTGCCGCGTCAGAGATTCAGGCTGTCGGAGCGTCAGGATCTGCCGGATTTCTCGGATTTGTTTGTGATGAACGACCGGCAATATCGAATGTTTTTGCAGAGCTGGGCCGAAACGGCCACCGAGGAACAGCTCGAAAAAGTACTCAAGCCCGACGCTTCGCTGAACAATCCCCCGGAGCTGAGCAG
>DSDR01000041.1 GCA_011048645.1 Phycisphaerales bacterium | reverse complement strand
GCTGCCCGTCGGGGGTTTCGGTTCGGGGGGATCGGGTGATGCTGGGACAGGTCTTGTTGAATCTTCTACTGAACGCTCGTCGGGCGATGCTTCCCCAAGGCGGCCCCCTTCATATGACCGTTCAAACCACCCCGAACGGAACGCAGATTGAGATTGCCGACAGCGGCAGCGGAATGTCCCCGGAGGTCATATCGCGTATTTTTGAGCCGTTTTACAGCGGCAGCGAGGCCGAGGCGGATTACGACGGCAAGGGGTTGGGATTATTTTTCTGCAGACAAATCATCGAAGCTCACAACGGGAGCATTCAGGTCCAGTCCGCGCCGCAGCGCGGAACAACCTTCAGGATTCTGTTGCCAACCGACTGACAAGGCGGTATAACGGCCCTGTCGAAGCGGTTTAATAACGGCAAAACAGAGAGGGATTGTGGCAACGTTTTTACTTCATTCAATTTGGCAGCTTTCAGCGATGACGGCGCTGTTGCTGGCTTCGGGATTCTGTTCAGGCTCGGAGACGGCGTTCTTTCATCTGTCGCGCAGACAGGTCCGACGGTTTGCCGACTCGCCGGCCCCGCTTGAACGGCTGGCAGCCTCGCTGCTGAGCAACCCCAACCGGTTTTTGACCGCCCTGCTGTTTGCCAATATGACGGTCAATGTGCTGTATTTTGCCACATCGAGTATGCTGTCAATTCAGGCGGGCCGTACCGGCGGTGTCGCTGCCGGCGCCGCGGCGGCGTTTGTGAGTTTTCTGGCGCTTTTGCTGGGCGGCGAGATGCTGCCCAAGTCGCTGGCTTACGCCAATACACGTCAGTTTTGCTTGTTTGCCTCGCCGGCCTGTTACGTGCTGCTGCGGGCGCTGTCGCCGCTGCTGGCGGTTCTGGATTATGTGGTCGTCCAGCCTGCGGTGCGGCTTTTGGTGCATCCAGCGGCGCGCTCGTCGCCGGTTACCGCCGAACAGCTCAGGATGCTGCTGGACAAGACGCGGCGAAAAGGCTGGATCGGAGACGATGAAAACCTGCTGCTGGCCGAGATTCTGAAGTTCGGATTCTTAAAGGTGCGCCATATTATGCAGCCGCGCGTCGAGATGCCCGCCTGTTCGATTGCGCTTACGTCCGCTCAATTTCAGGCAATTATGTATCAACATCAATTGGTCAAGATACCCGTTTATAAGCAGTATATCGATGCCGTTGCCGGCGTGGTGTATCTGCGCGATCTGCTGCTGAACCCCGATCAGGAACCGGCTCAACTGGTGCGGCCGGTCGTGTATGTGCCGGAGCAGAAAAGCGTTGAATCGCTGATTGAGTTTTTTCGTACCAGCGGCGAAAATATGGCGATTGTCGTGGACGAATACGGCGGCATCGCCGGGTGGGTTCATTTTGAGCACATCATCGAGCAATTGCTCCAGCCGATGGATGACGGCGGCAAAGAACGTCCCATCGAGCAAATCGGGCCGCTGTCCTATCGACTGGAGGCGGATTTGTCGATTTACGACTGGAAAGACGCCTTCGGCATTGACCTCGAAGAGACCCATTTGACCACGGTCGGAGGGTTTGTTACCGCCCTGCTCGGCCGCATCCCCCGCCCCGGCGACAAAGCCCGCCTGAAAAATCTGAAGTTCACCGTTGAAAGCGTTCGCAACAATCGCATCCATACCGTGGTGCTGACGCTGGAGCCGATCCTTGACAATACCTTGCTGCAGACGGACAACGGAGCGAGGCCATGATGGTTGTTTTATTGCAATTTGTTCTCATCGTCGGCCTGATCGCGCTGAGCGGATTTTTCTCAGGCAGCGAAACGGGCTTTTATCGGCTGAGTCGGTTTCGCCTGCGCCTGGGGGTGGAAGAGCATCGCCCGTTTTATGAGACGCTCTTTGCACTGATTCGGGACGGCCGGGCCACGATTATGTCCATACTGATCGGGAATAATCTGGTCAATTATGTGCTGACCAGCCTCGTTACCGTACTGATTTTCAGACGGCTCAGTGATCAGCGTCTGGCTGAACTCTATGCCACAGCGATTCTGTCGCCGCTTCTTTTTGTCTGTGGTGAGATGATTCCCAAGATTCTGTTTTATCATTGGGCTGATATGCTGATGCCGCGTTTGGCATGGCTGCTGTGGGCGGTTCACAAAGCGCTGACGGCAACCGGCATCGTCGCGACGCTGCAATGGATGTCCAACCGATTGGCTCGGCTGCTGCGGTTGGGGACGAATACGGCTGCGGCGGTCGATGCCACTCAGCGGCACCAGGTCTTTCAGATTATACACGAAACCCGCGAAGAAGGGCTGCTTAGCGATGTGCAGCGCGATATGATCGCCCGCCTGCTGCAAATTCCGAACGTGCCGGTGCATACCGTGATGACCTCTTATCGAAAAACAGAAAAAGTCTCTGTCGGCTGCAACCGGCAAGACCTGCTGAAACATCTGGCACACGCTTCACACACACGCCAGTTGGTGTGCGCATCGGATGGTGATGTGCTCGGCTACATCCTGATTTATGAGGTCCTCGGCAGCGAAGGCGAATTCGACGATCTGTATTCTTTTGTCCGACCGATTGTCACACTGGAGCCGATGTGCTCGGCAATCGACGCGATGAATGCCCTTTGCCGTAAACGTGAAAAAATCGCTCTGGTCAAAGCCCCCCATTCCCGGCAGCCGCTGGGCATGATCACACTGACCGATTTGGTCGAGGAATTGACCGGCGAGCTGGCGGTTGCCTGAACCGCCCGCTAAGGAACTTTGTAAGCGCTGTTGTCCGGCGATAAGAAACCTACGGGCGAACGGGGATGCTGCTGATTGTACTGCTCAAGGGCTTGCTGATGCCGGGCCGGTTCGACCGTCGTATAGACGTCCGCTTGTGAACGCATACTGCCGTCGCCGCACGCCATATTGGTTTGCCGGTTGTGGCGAAACCCCTGCGTGCCGGCCCATCGGTCATTAAACGACAGATCGCCTTCGCTTCGCAGCGGGGCGCGCATAAATTTATTAGTGCCGTGAATGTACTGACCGTCGCCGAAAATCGCAACGCGCGCCGGCTGAGTCAAACGACTGCGTCGCGCCGGCTGCGGAATGTTTTCCCCTTGGCCGCGGCCGATGTAGCTGGTGTTGTAATTGTAGCCGGTATAAGGGTCGTAAGGTGTGTTGGATTCGCCCTGAAAAGACGGACACTGCTGAATCTTGTCAACCGGTTCGCCCTGCCATAAAATCCCTGATTCAACGATGGGCTGTTCATCCACAAAACGTACCGTAAAATCCCAATTGTAGTGAATAGGTCCCCTGTCGGTCTGTTGTGTATAGTACGCGATGGGGAAAAAATCGTTATGGTCTTCGGTATAGATCAACGCTGCGATCATCATCTGCCGCAGATTGCTTTGACAATAAACCGACTCAGCCTGACGCCGGGCATGAGCCAGCACCGGCAGCGTGATCGCCAGCAGCAGCGCCGTAACCGCCATCACGATCATCAGTTCGATGAGCGTAAACGCCCCGATGTGTGGTCTTTTTGTCGCCATCTTCAAGGTTCGTTACATTGCCATGTACAGACCAGCCAGTGTTCGGCCAAAATCGCAAAATCCGCCAGATCCACGCGGCAGTCGTGATTCAAATCGCCGGGCGGAAACGGATGCCGGTAATCGCCGCAGGCGGCAACATCGGCTACGGCGTCCAGTTCCCCCCATTCCTCACTGGTCAGTTTGACGTATTGGATCCATCGACGCCCGCTGGCCGGATCAATCCGCAGCGCCGCATAATCGTCGGGTTCAAGCCATTGCAGGTCGAACCCCGTCCCCCCCGCCGAACCGTCATACAGGGCAATGGCATCCGGCACGGACAGTCCGGAAAAATCGCTCAGCGTCAGATTCGGATCGACGGGCCTGAGAAAATCCAGCGGCTCGCCCCACTGTTTGGAATCGCTGTCCCAGGCAAATGGATTGGTCGGAAACAAATCGCCCGCGACCGCCCGGTCGGTCGGAAACGTAAACCACGGCCCGTTGGGATCCTGAGCCACGCTGACGGTCAGCCACTCGGCGTTCAGTGAGGCCGGCACGGTCAACGTCACCGTATTCATATCCGTCGTCGGGGTCAGTTCGCCGCCGGCACGCTGAAAAAACGAGTTGCTAAAGACGATAAAATCAATTCCGTAAAGGTTGTTTTCGTCGTCGGCGACTTTATGGTCAAAGCCCACAACCACTTCGCCGCCCAACCCCAATGTCAAAACCGTTGGCCTGCCGTCGGGTGTGACGTTCCAGGCCGGATAAACCAGCGAGGGGGTAAACACCGCCTGTTCCCAGCCGTCATAGACCTGCCTCGTCGGCGGGCCGAGTACCGCGTTGGGGTCATTATAGGGATAGGCGCCGAACGGCCCTCGATACGAAACGAGCTGACTTGCAAAATCCGACCCATCCGAGGCCCATGCGACCGCCCCGACGGCAAATATCAGAATAAAAACCGACTGAATCAGAGACCGCTTCATTCGTTCATTGTCCGTTGTTTTCGTTTTCGTGAACAACAAAAAATGACAGCGCCCGCTG
>DSDR01000092.1 GCA_011048645.1 Phycisphaerales bacterium | reverse complement strand
TTCGTCATACGGCCCGGTACGCCGGCCGGGAACACGACGGATCGCCCGTTTTCTGGAACGGCTGTCTGGAGGATATCTCCGCGTGTCGGCGGACGCAAAACGACCTTGAACGATCGCAGCTATTGCAGAATATGGGGCGGCTGGCCGCCGGCATTGCCCATGAAATCAATACGCCCATCCAGTTTATCGGCGACAATCTGCATTTTTTAACCGAAGCCTGGGAAGCGCTGTGTCTGCAATACCGCAATCTGCTGCAAATCGTCCGACAGGCGAAACTGGAGCCGGATTCCTCCGCCTCGTCTCAGGCGGATTTGTCGTTTATTCTGACCGAGGCGCCGGACGCGATTCGTCAGAGCCTGGACGGCATCGAACGCATCAGCACACTGATTTCAGCGATGCGGGATTTTTCGCATCTGGATGAGCGGCGAATGGCGCCGGCCAATCTGAACCGGGCGATCAGCAGTGCGCTGACGCTGCTTCGCAATGAATTGAAATATACCGTTGAGGTACAGACGGAACTGGATCCCGCGCTGCCGGAGGTGTTTTGCTCGGTCGATGAACTCAGTCAGGCGATTATCAATCTGCTGATTAACGCCGGCGACAGCATCAGGGAAAAAATTGATAAAGGGCTGTACCGTCGCGGCCGGATTTGCGTACGCACGCAAAAGCGGCAAGAGGCCGTTGAAATCTCGATTTCAGACGATGGTATGGGAATACCGGCCGACATTCAGCCGCGTATCTTTGAACGGTTTTTTACGACAAAACGAAATACCGAAGCCAGGGGAACCGGTCAGGGACTGGCGATGGTGCAGGCGGTGGTCCAGCGGCGTCATCGAGGGCAATTGACGTTCCGCACCAAAGTCGGACGGGGTACTACGTTTGTCCTGCGGATTCCCATTGGCGGTCCCTCAGAAAGAGAAGGCCGATCATGCGGGTGATGTTCGTGGATGACGACCTCAAGGCGCTGGAAGCGCTGCGGCGAATGCTGTTCGGGCGACGCGACATCTGGCAGATGAGGTATGTTGCCGATCCGAACGCCGCGCTGGAAAGCCTGCGGTCCGAGCCGGCGGATCTGGTCATCTCCGATTTGCAGATGCCGGAAATGGACGGGATGGTGTTTCTGGATCAGGTGCGCGAGCATTTTCCGCAGACGATTCGTTATGTCTTGACCGGCGTGATGGATCATCCTTCGCTGGCGCGGGCGCTGCGCTGTGCGCACCATGTCATCGCCAAGCCTTGCCGCCCCCCCGAACTGCATGAGGTGATGCAGCGGGCCGAAGCCATTATGCAGCGAATGAACAAACTGAAAAAAGCCTCCCTGCTGGCGGGTATGGACCGTCTGCCGGTGATGCCCCGAATTCATCAGCAGGCGCTGGAGATGCTCGATTCACCGATGGTCAGTCTTCGGCGTCTGGGGCGGCTTCTGGCCGGCGATGCGGGGATGGCCGCGCGTGTGCTGCAGCTTGCCAATTCCGCTTACGTGGGCCGGTCGGGGGCGGTTCACGATCCGGTTCAGGCGGCGGTGCTCCTGGGCATCAAGACCGTCAAAGCCATGATCCTGACCGACGGATTGTTCGCCCGTCTGAATCCGCATTTGATCAAACTGTTCGGCGTAACGGAACTGCAATCGCATTGCATTCGTGTCGGCGCACTGGCGCGTCGAATCTGTACGGACTTGAATTTCGGAGCGGAAAAGATCGAAGCGGCCGCCACGGCCGGTATGCTTCACGACGCCGGCAAAATAATTATGCTCTCGCAGCAAAAAGACGTATTTCTCCGGGCGATGGAGCGCTCGCGAAAAGAAGGACGACCGCTCTTTGAAACCGAACAGGATCTGATGGGCATCAATCACGCCGAATTGGTCGGAGCGATGCTTCAATTGTGGGTGATGCCGGCGGAAATCATCGAGGCCGCCGCCTGTCATCACCAGCCGCTGGATGCAACCTCGATTCTTTCGGCCTCACACACACCGACCCTCGCGGACGTGATCCATCTGGCCGATGCCATTGATCATCGCTTTTGCAGCAGCGGGGTGGACGGCACATCGCCGGAAATGGACCAACAGCGTCTGCGTTTTTTCAATCTGGCCGAACACATTCCACGCTGGATACAACAGCATATGCAGATTCAGAACAGGAAAACCGTTTATGACTGTCAATACGTGTAATCCCATACTGCTGATTGATGATGATGCGGAGTTGCTGGCGGGTTTTCGCCGGCGTGTCGGCAGGCAAAACGTGCTGCGGTTTTTGACTGAACCACAAGAGGCGCTGGAGGTCATTCGTCGGGAAGGAATGTTCGCCGTGGTCATTTCAGATATGCGGATGCCGCAGATAGACGGTTTGGCCTTCTTACGTCAGGTGCGGCGGTTGTGTCCGGAGACGGTGTGTATGATTCTGACCGGCGCCGATGAGCAGTCGCCGGCCGTGCAGGCGGTCAACGACGGATACATTTTCCGTTTTTTGAAGAAACCCTGTTCAAAAGAGGCCTTAACACAAGCCATTGACCAGGCCTGTCAGGAATTTGACAATCGCTGCCGGCGAAACGGATTTCTGTATCGGCTGAACAAAATCAATCAGACACAGTCCGTCGTAGAGGTCGAGGTCGGCGCGTTGGCGGTGACCGGCTTTACGGGCGTCGATTTTACGGCCTCTTCCAGCCGATGGGAAGAGATGACCCTGCCGGAAGATCGACCGGCGGTGCAGGCGTTTTATGAACACGCCTGGGCCGGAAAGCCGACCGATCCGATTGAGTATCGCCTTCGCCGCAAAGACGGAACCCTTCGCTGGGTTCGCAACACGCTGCTGAATCGATACACCGGCAGTGATGTGTGTCCGCTGACGCTGGAAGGCCAGATTCAGGATATTACCGAACAAAAGCGAATGGAGCAGGATCTGGAGCAGACGCGCCGGCGCTATGAAAAAATCGTTGCCAATGTGCCCGGCCTGGTGTTTCAGTGCCAAATGCAAAGCAACGGCGATTTCGCGTTTACCTTTGTCAGTCATTCCTGCTTACGACTGCTGGGCGTCACGTCCGAGCAGATTTATACGGACAACGGGTTATTCTTTGAAGCATTCGATCCCGACGATCGTTCGCGTTTTTTCAGCAAACTGGCCGACTCCGCCGAGCGATTGACCCCCTTGGTCTGGCAGGGCTGCCATACATGCGACAAAACACCGCGATGGTTTCAGATGACCGCCCAGCCGGAGCGATTGGCCGATGGATCTGTCGTGTGGGACGGGTTGCTGATGGAGATCACCGAACAGAAACAAAGCGAACGACACGCCGAGTTTCTGGCGCAGATTTCCAAAGAAAATCCCAATCCCGTCCTCCGCGTCAATGAGGAAGGGCGCATCATTTACGCCAACGACGCCGCGGCGCCGCTGCTATCGATCTGGGATCGGCAGAGCGGACAAATCCTGCCGCAGGACGTGGTTGAAACGGTATTGAAGGTCAGCGGAAGCGACAGACACAGGACCGTTGAGCAGCGCTGCGACGATCATTATTATGCGATTGTATTTGCGCCGGTGCGGGGCGCAACAGACGTCAATCTCTATGCGCGGGATATCACAAAAATCAAAATCGCCGAGCTGGAATTGCGCAACGCCAATCAGGCCCTGATAGAACACGACCGGCTTAAGAGCGAATTTGTCTCCACCGTCACGCACGAACTGCGCACGCCGTTGTGCATTTTTCGCAATATTCTGTCCAATGCGCTGGCCGAGGTTCACGGCCCGATCAGCAAACGCCTTCGGGAAAATCTGGAAATGGCACAGACCGGCGTCGAACGGCTCAGCCGCATTATTTCCGATTTTCTGGATATGACCAAAATTGAGGCCGGAAGCCTGCAATTGAATCTGGACATTTGCTCCCTGAACGATGTCATTGTCGAGACCTGCCGTTCGCTGAAACTGCTGGCAGCCGCCAAAAAAATCAAGATCCAGACCATCCTGCCGAGCCGTGATTGCCTGACCTGGATTGATCGCGACCGCATTGTGCAGGTCTTGGTCAATCTCATCGGCAACGCCATCAAGTTTATTTCCATCCGCGGCCGTATCGTCGTTCGGCTGGACGAGGACCGCGACGGCTTCAGGATTGGTGTTGAGGACGACGGGCCGGGACTGACGCCGGAGGAAATGGCGCGCGTGTTTGATCGGTTCGTGCAGACCAAAAACCTCAAAGGCCCCGGCCGGCACGGCACCGGATTGGGACTGGCCATATCACGGGAACTGGTGCGGATGCACGGCGGCCAAATTCGGGTCGAAAGCCAGGTCGGCAAAGGGTGTGTCTTTTGGTTCACACTTCCGCGAAAGCCCCTTTCGCAGGCAATGCCCTCTGCCCCCGCGACAGCGGCATGGGGTGAACCTGTTACCCCAAATTTCTCACTTGGGGATCAAAATCATTAAAAATGATGCCACCGTCAAAAGTATTGTTTATGCGGCGGAGCGAAGCGGTGGGAATGCTCCGACTTGCCGCAGATACGTTCTGTTTTGTGTTTTATGCCATCTGTAGATACACAGGGTCGTTAATAA
>DSDR01000374.1 GCA_011048645.1 Phycisphaerales bacterium | reverse complement strand
GACGATGGACGATGGACGATGGACAATTTTTTCTGGCGGTTTTTCGCGCGGTGATAAAAATCGCCGTCAGTTCATCGGCCTCCTGCATTAACGGTTCCACTTTCTGTTGCGGCAACATATTTTCTTCAATAATGATTTCGAACCAAAACAGCGTCTCATCAACTTCTTCCACGACAATACTCAGTTTGGCAACAAATCCTGCCTTTGACTGAGCCAGACAGGCAGCTCGATAATTGGCCGCCACCGACGTTGACGATCGGATGATTTGCCCTCGGACATGCCGGCCCAGTGGGGCATCCGGCAGCGCATGGCTCATTTTTATACATCTCAAAGCGAATTGTTTGGTACGTCTTTTTAATTCGTTGCTATCCACATCATTTTCCTTTGTCCATCGTCATTCGTCCATCGTCCATCCTTAAATTGTATCCGACTGCGTCACGCGCAGCACCTCGGCGATGGTCGTGATGCCGGCGGCCACTTTGCGGGCGCCGTCCATCCGCAGCGTCTGCATCCCCGCCTCCAGCGCCGCTTTCTTGATGGCGCCGGCGGTTTGCCGCTGATACACCATTTCGCGAATCTCTTCGGTGATGGTCATCAGTTCATAGATGCCCGTCCGCCCGCGATAGCCGGTGTCAAAGCACTTGGCGCAGCCGGCGCCGACGTAAAACATCGGCTTGTCGCCGGCGGTATCCAGTCCCAGCTCATGCAGCTCCTGCGGCGACGGCTCATAGGCCGTGCGGCAATCCGGACAAATCCGCCGCACCAGACGCTGAGCCATCACCCCGACCAGCGACGAACTGACCAGATACGGCTCAATCTTAAAATCAAGCAATCGGCTGATTGCCCCGGCCGCGTCGTTGGTGTGCAGCGTGCTGAACACCAGGTGTCCGGTCAGCGAAGACTGAATCGCCATCGCCGCCGTCTCGTGGTCGCGCACCTCGCCGACCATAATCACGTCCGGATCCTGCCGCAGAATATGCCGCAGAGCGTTGACAAACGTCATCCCCTTCTTGAGCGAGACCTGCATCTGACTAATGCCGTTGAGCTGATACTCAATCGGATCTTCCACCGTCATAATATTCTTGACCGTTGAATCAATCCGGTTCAGACAGGCATACAGCGTCGTGCTCTTGCCGCTTCCGGTCGGACCGGTCACAAAGATCACGCCGTGCGAACGGTTGATCATTTTGTCAAAGGTTTGCTTGTCTTGCTCAAACAACCCCAGCTCTTCGAGCGTCAGGATGCCGCTGCTCTTATCAAGCAGACGCAGCACCGCCCGCTCGCCGAAGCTGGTCGGCACGGTGCTGACGCGCAGGTCGATCTCGCGCTGGCCGATCCGCACGCTGCACCGCCCGTCCTGCGGCATCCGCCGCTCGGCGATATCCATCCCCGCCATCACCTTGATACGCGAAATCACCAGGCTCAGCACATTGCGGTTCAGCGTCAGCGTGTCATACAAAATGCCGTCGATGCGGTAGCGCACCTGAATCTTGGTCTCGAACGGATGAATGTGAATATCGCTGGCCCGCATTTGCAGCGCCCGAAACAGGATATCGTTGACCAGTCGAATCACCGGCGGACGATTGACCACATCGAGCAGGTCTTCGGAGCTTTGCACCTCATCGACCAATTGATCCAGATTCTGCGAATCCAGTTCCTCGGCCACTTCCTCAATGACGGTGTTTTTCTGCTCATAGGCCACATCAATCGCCGCGGTGATGGTCGCGCGGGTGCTCAGCGCCGTCTCGACGGGCAGACCGAGCATCTTGGACACATTGTCAATCACCGACACATTCAGCGGATTGGCCGTGACGACCAGCAGCCGCCCGTTTTCCGCTTCGGGACGATAGCCGATCAGGTAATGATGCTGCGCATACGGCGCAGGGACTGATTCGACAAATTCCTGCGGCACACGTCCGGCGTCAATCTCGTCAAAAAACGAGATTCCCAGCGCCTCGGCAAACAGCCGCAGCACCACATCCTCGGTAAAGTTCGGCGCCGTCATCAACACCTGATCGACGCGCCGACCGTCCGCGGCGTGCTGACTCAAAAAGTCCCGAAGCATATCGGCGTTGACGACGCCGCTTCGCTGGGCTGCCTGTATCAATAAGTCTTTCATAAAATCAACCGTAGGGTGGGCCGCGCCCACCATTTCATGTCGCCGGCGGCGCAAGCCGCCGGAATAAATCAAGCATTCCACCACGTCCCAACGGGACGTCAACTCATTTAGCCGTGAACGCAAACCCACGGAACAAAAACACTACAAACCCAAAGCCCCGACAGGGGCGTCAAGTCATTTAGCCGTGGGCGCAAGCCCACGGAACAAAGGACACCAAAACATCCAAAGCCCCGAAGGGGCGAAAGGTGCAACACATCAAACCAGTCAATCTTCAAAGCAATACCATCAATCTTCTTCCAGTACACTTTTAGGATCAAGTGGTTGAGCTTTCACACCTGGCCAACTTTCCATACGCTGGAATTGTTCTTCAAGCTCTTCAAACGCTCTGCGGTTACGTTCCGAAACCCGGCGCATATCATCAAGCCCTTCAAGCTGATCGCCAGGGCGTATGATATTGGCCTTGACAAACACATAAAGCCGGCTTTGTTCATCTTTATTATTAATACCGCGGAACAAGCCGCCCAACAACGGAAGATCGCCGAGAATAGGCACCTTACTGTTGCTCTTGTTTTGATTGATTCTTTCAAGGCCACCCATAATAATCGTAGAGCCATCTGGCACTGTTGTAACCGTTTTCACGTCGGTTGAAATCAGATCGGGCGGACGCGGATAGGTGTCTCCGGCAACTGTAACGGACTCGCCTCGCGTAAAATCAAAATCCTTACGCTCCAGCGTAATCTCAAGACGCAACATCTCACCTTTGCTGATATGAGGTTTGATCGTCAGCATAATGCCAGAAGTATATTCATTAAAACGTATGTCTTCCGTTACAATATTATCAGTTCCGGCCTGCCCCGGAATCGTCTGACTCGAGCGCTGAGCGATTGAGGTTATATTTTCTGTCTTGATCTGTCCTTCCTGATTATCATTGACCAACAGCTTCGGCTTGGCCATAACACGACCATAACCCCTATCCTCAACAATCTTCAAAAGTGCTTGAACATTTTCACTGTTAAAAAAGGCCACACCACTGCCGCTGGCTGAACGCGCATCACTATAATTGCTGCGACTGAACGGCTCCAGTGCAGCCCCGATTTGGCTTGATTCCAGTGAGGCGCCGCCATATGTTTTTGCAAGCAGATCCAAATCATAGGTAAACGCATCGTTTCGTTTAATCTCCACCAGCGTGCAATCCAGCAGCACCTGCGGACGGTACTCGTCCAGCTCGCGGATCAATTCCCCGACCCATTGTTGGTTGCGCTGATTGGCATAGACAACCAGTGAATATGTCTTGGGATCGGCGATAATCCGGATACGCTCTTCCTCGCCGCTGGGCAAAATGGCTCTGCCTGTGGAGCGGGTCTGAATGCGGGCATCCGCCTCCGAACCGGCGGCGACATCCTCCACCGTCTCTTTGATCAGTTTATTCAAAATCTCGGCCAGTTCTTCCGGATCCTGATTTTCCAGGGCATAGACCATATACGGCGCAAACATCCGCTCGCGCTGACGGTCGGCGTGGGCGATGACCATGGCAATGGCCGCATGCTGACGCGGGGTGGCGTGAATCAGCAGCGAGTTGGTCGCCGGAAGCACCGCAATCTGCGGCTCGGCGGCGGTAATCTCACGTTCCGTACCCTCCGGCGTCGGCAGCGCCATCGACGGCGTCCCTTCCGCATCGGGCTGGGTCTGCCGCTGCGGCGTCGCTCGCCCGGCCGCGCCGCCGGCGCGCGGGCCGTCCGTCACGGCGGTTGAACGCGCCGAGATGATCCCCAAATCCGTCAGCGTATCCAGAATCATCTGCGTATCGACATACTGGATCTCATACTCGCGAATCGTCCGCTGGTCTTTCTGCGTCACGTCCACATGGGAGATGACCAATTCAATCGCCTTATGCTGCTCCTCGGTGGCGTTGACCAGCAGTGAATTGGTCGCCGCGCGCAGCGAGATATACGGCTCATCGAGCGTGCCGGCGCCGGATGTGCTCTGGGCCTGGCGGGCTTGAGCGGCCTGCTGTTGCTGCAGCGCCGCCTGCTGCTGCGGGGTCAACTGCTGTCCCGGCCGCACCGTCGGCGGACGGGCCGCGGACGGCTGCGCGGTACTGACTGTGACCCGCGCCAGACCCAGCTCGTTGAGCACGGTAATCACTTCGGTCGCTTCCACATGCTGAATCACATATTCGCGAACAGTCCGTAAATCATGGCTCGGTACATCCAGACTTTCAATCAACCGATTCACAATCTCCAGCTCCTCCGCATAGCCGATCATCAGGACGCGATTGGTCCGTTCGTCCGCTTCCAAATAAACCGCGGCTTGATCCGTCGTCGTTTGAGCCTGCTGCTGGGCGCGGGCCTGAGCCTGCTGACGCGCACGCTGTTCAGCGAGCTGACGTGCCCGTTCTGCGGCCGTCGTTGCCCG
>DSDR01000248.1 GCA_011048645.1 Phycisphaerales bacterium | reverse complement strand
TGGCGCTGGACAGTTGGGATGATCTGCTCAGAAAAGCGGCTCAGGATAAGATTCCCGAAAAAACGCTCATTGAGGCCGGTCTTGCGGTTCCCCGAGAGGCAGCGGGCGGCTGTTACGATAAATTTCGCAATCGGCTGATGTTTCCGATTGCCGATGTAACCGGTCGGGTGGCCGGCTTCGGCGGTCGAACGCTCGGACAGGACCCGGCCAAGTATATGAATTCACCGGCCACGGCGCTGTTCGATAAAGGGCAGCTGCTGTACGGTCTGCGGCAGGGGCGTGAAGCGATTGTCAAGGCCGGCCAGGCGGTCGTGGTCGAAGGTTATACCGATGTGCTGATGGCGCATCAGCACGGCCTGAAGACGGTTGTGGCGGCGCTGGGGACGAGTTTGACCGGTGAACATACGCGCCTCTTGCGACGGTATGCCGAGCGCATTGTGTTGGTTTTTGACAGCGATGTGGCCGGGCGGGCGGCCGCCGGGCGGGCGCTGGAGATTTGTCTGAGCGGCAAGGTGGAGATTCGTCTGGCGTTTGTGCCGGAAGGCAAAGACCCTTGCGATTTTTTGATCGAGGCCGGAACCGAGGCCTTCGAGTCGGTCATGGCCAACGCCGAGGATGTCCTCTCGTTCAAGTGGAAGCAGCTTAAAGAGGAGATGGCCGATCAGGACAACCTGCCGAAACAGGCTGAGGCGGTCAGTCAGTTTTTGAAGACCGTCGCGGCGGCGGTTCAGGCCGGTCAGACCGATTCGCTGTCGCTGGCGGTGCTTATCGGACGGCTCAGCACGCTGCTTCAGACGCCTAAGTCGCGTATTGATGAGGAATTACAAAAGCTGCTCAAACAAAAACCGACCGCAGCACGTACAAAAGAGCAACCCGCGGCGATGGCCAAGAGCGACGATCGTGAAGAAAACGCCGTTATGAAGGCGCAGCGAGAAATCCTTGAGGTACTCATCCAGGAGCCGGGGCTGTATGCCGCCGTGTTTGGGCGGCTGACGCTGGAAGATTTCGGGGCGGACGGCCCGATGCGCGAAATCGCTGAGGCGGTGCTTCCATCGCTGGATGCGGGCAACGAACTGCAGGCCGCCCGGCTTTATCGGCAAATTGAATCGCCCGAAACAGCGGCTGTTCTGACAAAAATGACCTCCGCCGTCGGCCCTAAAGGCGCCGGATCGCGGCGGCTGAGCGATGCGCTGGCTGTACTTGAGCAGGATCGGCGCCAGCGCGATATTGACGCGCACAAAGACCGATTGACGGATGATGCGACCGATGCGTTGCTTCGTATCGACGGCTATCTGAAACAGCACAAGGGCAATCCCCGCTGCGGCGGCTTGCACTAAAAACCGAAAAAACACAGAGTGAAGATAAAACGCAATCATAAGGATAGGTATGGCAAGCAGGAAGAGAAAAAAAGACAATGAGATGATTAAACAGGAGTCGTTTACGCCCGACGAACTGGACCAGTTGGACGATCTGGATGACCTGGACATCGACGAACAGGAGGATGAGCAAGAGGATATTGACATGGACGATCCGCACGAGGCGGACGATCTGTCCGACCCTGCGGCGGACCAGGAGCAGCCGAAAGAACCGACCGTTTCGGTCGATGAGGACGATGATGTCAACGTGATCGTCGGCCGCAAAGAAAAGATCGAACAGGTCATCGGCGGGATCATCAAAAAAGGCCGTGAAAAGGGGTATCTCACGTATGAAGAAATCAACGACGCGCTGCCCGATGAAATCATCAGTCCGGCTCGTCTTGACGGCCTTTTGATGACACTGGACGAACTGGGCGTGCAGATTCTCGACGAAGCCGACATCGAAAAAGACACTGACGACGATTTCGAGGATAAGGATAAAGTAGGTCGCGGCGACGATGAAGACCTCGAAGAAGATATGCAGATTGAAGAGGAACTCGTTGAGTCCGAAGGCCGCAAGATCGACGATCCGATACGGATGTATCTGACACAAATGGGCGAAATTCCGCTGCTGACGCGCGAGGAGGAAATCAGTCTGGCCCGCAAGATTGAACTGACGCGGATTGCGTTTCGTCGCAAGGTACTTGAAAGCGATTACTGCGCCCGAACAGCCATTGAAATTCTGCAGCAGGTGGATGAAGGAACACTGCCGTTTGATCGTACGATGAAGATGAGCAGCGGCGAAGGGCAGGAGCGAATGGTGGTCAAGAACCGCCTGCCGGCCAACATTGAGACCGTGACCAAACTGCTGGATCGCAATACCGATTTGTTTGACCAATCCAGGACTGCCGACGGCGTCGATAAGATCAAAGGGATTGTGCGTCAGATTCACCGCAACCGCCGCAAAATCGCGACGCTGCTGGAGGAACTGACGCTGCGCACCAGCCGGATTCAGCCGATGATGAAGAAACTGCAGGGCATCCAGCTCAAGATGCACCAGCTTCAGGACATCATCGACGCCGGGCCGGACGGCGATTATACGACCGAAGATATCGAGGCGATCCAGCAGGAGATGGAAGGCCTGCAGGATCTGGTGCTCGAAACGCCCAAACAGTTGGACAAGCGCCTGCGTGCGATCGAAGCGGTTTACGCCCAGTACGAAGAAGCCAAGCGGCGTCTGTCCGGCGGCAACCTGCGGCTGGTGGTCTCCATCGCGAAAAAATACCGCAATCGCGGCCTGAGTTTTCTGGATATTATCCAAGAGGGCAACACCGGCCTGATGCGCGCCGTCGATAAGTACGAATACCGTCGCGGCTATAAGTTCAGCACGTATGCGACGTGGTGGATTCGACAGGCCATCACCCGCGCTATCGCCGACCACGCCCGCACGATTCGGATTCCCGTCCATATGATCGAGACCATGAGCAAGCTGCGCACGATCAGCAAAAATCTGTTGCAGGAACTCGGACGTGAGCCGACGATTGATGAAATCGCCAAAGAAGCCGAGATGAGTGTGGCCGAGACCCGCCGCGTGCTGAAAATCAGCAAGCATCCGTTCAGTCTTGACCGGCCCATCGGCGAAAGCGAAGACAGTTATTTCGGCGACTTCATCGAAGATGACCGCGCCGAATCGCCCGTCCAGTCGGCCACGCAGGAGATGCTCAAAGACCGCATCGACCAGGTACTCAAGACGCTGACCTACCGCGAGCGTGAAATCATCAAGCTGCGCTACGGCATCGGCGACGGCTACACCTATACGCTCGAAGAGGTCGGACGCATCTTCAAGGTCACCCGCGAGCGCGTCCGTCAGGTCGAAGCCAAGGCCATCCGAAAACTCCAGCACCCCGTGCGCGCCCGAAAACTTGAAGGCTTCCTCGACAACAAATCGGTGGTGTGAAAGTTGAGGTCGAAATGAAAAACAGTCTTTCCGAAAAGGACAAAGAGTTTTATAAAAGAGTCGATGAGGTGCTTTATTATGTTTGGGATCCCATAGGTGTGTCAGATTCTCCTGAGGCGCGAGATGAATATTGTTCATATGTTTCAAAAGTTTTTTCTTTGCTTAGCCAAAATGCGGATTCTGAAAGAATCGAAGAACATCTGATTGATATAGAAAAATATACAATGGGCTTGATTTCTTCAAAGAAAAGGGTAAAAGCGGATGTTAAGCTTTTGCTTCAATGGAAAGATAGGATATATAACCAAACATAGAGAATCCTGCGGATGATATGACAAAAATAGCCAACGAGGAGCATCTATGGACTATATTCAGTTGAAGACAGCCCTCGAGCGGTTTGGTGAGATGCTCAAGGCGTATCAGTCTGATAGTCAGCGTACGCCGATAGAGCAGGAAGCGGTGCGGGACTCGCTTATCAAACGGTTTGAATACACCCTCGAGGTGGCGTGGAAAACATGCAAGCGCCATCTCGAAGAGGAGGGCTTTCTCGAAGCGGCTACAGGAAGCCCGAAGTCCATTATTCGCTTGGCCGCTCAAAACGCCCTGATTGACAACCCGCAAGCGTGGTTCCGCTATCTGCGCGTACGACAGGGTGCCGCCCATGACTATTCAAGTGGCAAGGCCGAGGCGGTGTTGATTCTTACGGAAGATTTTTATGGCGACGTGGTCAAACTTTACCGGGAGATGACGGGTGAATCAAACGCATTCAAATAAGTCATCTGCATCGATTGCAGTCTCCGAGCCTCACCGATGTTTTATTCTTCACCAGATTGAGCGGTTTTTGCCAAAAGCGACTGTTTGGGCTTTTGGTTCGCGGGTCAAAGGGACATGCCGTCCTGCATCTGATCTTGATTTAGCTGTCCATTGCGACAAGCAGACCGCACTGACATCCCTGATACAACTGAACGCGGTATTGGAAGAAAGCGATATTCCGTATAAGGTCCAAGTGCTTGATTATAACCGTTTGCCGAAAAATATGCAGGATAATATTAAGCAGGAATATGCTGTTTTCTATGCTCCTTCACGTCAGACTAATACGTTGAATCACTGAAAATCATCGGACGACTAAATGCCGACCACGGCGATGCCGAGTTTGTCGGCCAAAGCCAGGGTGTCGGGTTTGTCGATGATGAGGGTGCGATCTTTCTCCACGGCCAGACACGCGGCGTTGTGGCGTTTAAGGCTCTCGAT
>DSDR01000200.1 GCA_011048645.1 Phycisphaerales bacterium | reverse complement strand
CGCGCTGCCAAGCTTCGCAATGAATGGAAGTTTGATATCGACTTTATGGTCGAAATGAATACGGAATTCGGGCCGGTGGACATCAACGATCCGAATCAGACCTATCCGCTGAACTGGGAGCATCCGGCCGCCCACGCCCTTTACTGGGGAGCGATGGGACTGAAGGTAGCAGGACGACCCGACCAGTATCGCATCGATGAAAAGAATACCGACCGCATCGTCTTTCACAGCCTTCAAATGCTGTACCGGCGCGGACGGGTCGTGCTGTATGATGATGAGAACTGGGGGACGGCCGTTTATCTGCTGCCGGATATGCGGATGTTTGATGTCTGCGACAGGTTTTGGCAGGAAATTATCCAAAAATATGAAGAATTTGAAGGCGGCAACCCCAAAGCGGTACGCGGCGGCCATAAGAATTTTCTCGAAAATGCGGTGTTGATGTTTTATCAATCCGGCCACACACGAAAAGCGGAACGGATATACCGCCAGCTTAAGACGCAGCACGAATATGACGACCAGGGGTTTGTCCGAACGGAATATCAAGTCCCTATGATGACGTTCGTTCGCAATCGCCTGAAAGAGGAATTGGAAAGCATCAGCATTCACGATGCGACGGAATTTATTGTCTCGGTGCTGCGGGAAGGTTACTTTCGGTATGCCTTGTATGAAGATGATGAAGCGGCCGGGCGGGAAAATCTGGCGCGTGAGGTCTATGAACTGTATCAACGTGAAATGGGGCAGTATGAGCAGGAGCGCGTCGGCCTGCCGTCGCTGGATCGCCTTCGCTACGGTGCGTTTATGAGTTTTCTGGAAGATCCGATGTACCCCGAGCAGATGCGGCAGAATTTGCTGTCGCGCATCCAGATAGAACGCCCCGACCTGTTTGAACGACTTCGTCGGCAGAATGAACGGGTCATCGAAGAACTTCGCAGTCAACAGCAGGAACAGCAAAATTAACATTGAATGATTCAGACAAAACGAGGAGGCGCCCTTGACTCCTGCGGTATCCATCGACAAACTGACAGACTCTCAACGACAGGCGGTCTTTCATAAAACCGGGCCGTTATTGGTATTGGCCGGACCGGGCAGCGGCAAAACGCGGGTGATTACCTGCCGGATTGCGGCGCTGATTGAGTCGGGCGTGCCGCCGTATCATATCTGCGCGATCACCTTTACCAATAAAGCCGCCGAAGAGATGCGTTTGCGCGTTGAGCAGAGCACCGCTGCGGCGGGCGTGCACGTCAGCACCTTCCACGCACTGTGCGTGCGCATTTTGCGCCGATACGCCGATCAGGCCGGCATCGCCGCCAATTTTACCATTTACGATGTGGATGACCAGAAGCGGTGTATGAAAGAGGCCATCGCCGCCTGTCAGATCGATACGGGAAATTTTACCCCGGCGCGAATGCTGGATGTAATCTCGAAACTCAAAAATGATCTGGAAGATGAGGCGGCCTTTGCCGCACGGGCAAATGATTACGTCGGCAAATTTACCGCCCGAATTTATGCCAAATATCAGGCGATGCTGCGTCAGAACAATGCGCTGGATTTTGACGATTTGCTGTTAAAAACGGCGTTTCTGCTGCGGGATTATCCCAATGTGCGGCTTGAGCTGAGCCGTCGCTTTCAGTACCTGCTGGTCGATGAGTATCAGGATACCAACCACGCCCAGTATCAGATTGCCAAAGGGCTTGCCCTGGCGCATCGAAACATCTGCGTCACCGGCGATCCCGACCAGTCGATTTATCGCTGGCGAGGAGCGGACATTCAGAACATCCTGGCCTTTGAAAAAGACTGGCCTGAAGCGGTGGTCGTCAAATTGGAAGAAAACTTCCGCTCTACGCCGAATATTCTGGAAAAAGCGTCTCAACTGATCCGCGCCAATACCCAACGAAAACACAAGGATTTGATTGCCACGCGACCGGCCGGCGAGCCGGTTGTCATTCAGACCTGCCAAGACGAAGAGCACGAAACCCGCCATGTGGCCGAACGCATCAAGACCCTGATTGCTGAGGGCGTTGACCCCAATGAGATGGCCGTGTTCTTTCGCGTCAATTCGATGAGCCGCACCATTGAGGAATCGCTGATTCGGGATCGTCTGCCGTATCAGGTCGTCCGCGGGGTGGCATTTTACGCCCGCAAGGAAATCCGCGATATGCTCAGCTACCTGAAGCTGATCGTCAACCCCAAAGACGATATTGCGTTTCAACGCGCCATCGCGACGCATCCCCGCGGCATCGGCAAGACCTCGGTGCAGCGGCTGGAAGAGTATGCTCGAAAAGCAGGGCTGAGCCTGCTTGAGGCGGCGGCCTGTGCCGACCGGGTACAAACGATCAATCGCCCCACGCAGACGCGACTGAAGGCCTTCGCGGTGATGATTGAAAAGTTTCGCGGCGACAGCGACGGGCCGGTGGGGCCGCTGATGGATTGCGTGTTTGCCGAGACGGGCTACGCCGACGCCTTGAAAAAGGCCGCACAGGACGCCCAAAGCGCTATCGACAACGTCAATGAACTGATCAACGCCGCGGCCGAATACGATACCCGCACCGACGCGCCGTCTCTGACCGATTATATGCAGACGATTGCCCTGTACAGCGATACCGACGCCTATGATCCGGACGCCGGACGCATCTCACTGATGACGCTGCACGCGGCCAAGGGGCTGGAATTTGATTATGTGTTTATCATCGGTCTGGAAGAGGGTATTCTGCCGCATGAACGCAGTCTGGACGGCGGCAAGGACGATATCGAAGAAGAACGTCGGCTGCTGTTTGTGGGGCTAACCCGGGCGCGAAAATACCTGCACTTGAGCTATGCGCGTCACCGCGTGATGCGGGGGCAGTTTATCCGATCCACGCCGTCGCCGTTTTTGTATGAAATCGGTTTCGAGGGCGAACAAAACGGCGACTTTACCGAGGATTGGGAAGCCGACTTTGGCGCTGAACAGGGGGACGTTTCGTCAACTCGGTCGGCGGCAAGAGACCGTCAGCCCGCCGGGGACGCGGCTTCGTCGCCGGGCGCAGCGTTTCGGGTCAACGAGCTGGTTCAGCACAGCAAGTTCGGTCTGGGACGAGTCAAAGAATACCTGGACCTGGGCGCTGACAGTATTGTCGTGGTGCGATTCAATTCTGGACAGACAAAATCACTCATGCTAAAATACGCCAAACTGGAGCGTATCGGCAGATAGAGGCTCGTGCTGTCTATGTACACTGCAAAAGAAAAATCGTAACAAAAAGGACGTCCCTGTCGGATCGTTCCTGCGAGCAACGGTTTATCGGAGAACAAGAACGTGACGCAACACAACATCCATTTGTATTACAAGAACGTAACGTCTGAGGTGATCGGAACCGAACACGGGATATCGAAAACGCAGTTTGACCAGCTGGCGCAGACGACCGCCCCGCTGATCGCCGAGTTGAATCGGCAGCGCAAAGCCGGCAAGACCCCCTACCGTGATCTGCCGTATAATGAAACCTATCCTCAGCAGGTCAAAACCCTGGCTCAGCAAGTCCGCCAAAACTGCGAGACTTTTGTCGTGCTGGGCATCGGCGGCTCGGCGCTGGGCAATATCGCCCTGCAAACCGCACTGAATCCGTTTATGTACAATCTGGATGACAAACAGCGCAGCGGTCCACGGTTGTTTGTATTCGACAACGTAGATCCGCATCAATTCGGCAGTTTTCTTGAATGGGCCGCCGACAAGCTGGACAAGACCGTCTTTAATGTCATCAGTAAATCCGGCCGTACCGCCGAGACCGCTGCACAGATGCTGGTCATTTTTGATCTGATCGAAAAGAAACTCGGCCCGGACGGACTGAAAAAACAGGTCATCGCCACCACCGACGCCCGCGAAGGCACGCTTCGCAAAATCGCCGACGCCGCGGCGCTGCGCACGCTTGAAGTGCCCGACGGGGTGGGCGGTCGATTCAGCGTTCTTAGCCCCGTGGGATTGCTCAGCGCGGCCGTGTGCGGAATTGACATCGATGCGTTGCTGGCCGGGGCGCGGGCAATGGATGCTCGATGCAGCAGCGAAAACTTTTTCAATAATCCGGCGGCCCTGAACGCGGCGATCAACCGGCATTACTACCACCGCGGCAAGCCGATCTCGGTGATGATGCCCTATTCCTACTCGCTTAAAGATATGTCCGACTGGTATCGTCAGTTATGGGCGGAAAGCCTGGGCAAGCGAAATGACCTGAAGGGCAATGAGGTCTGCATCGGTCCCACGCCGGTCAAAGCACTGGGCACAACCGACCAGCACAGTCAGGTACAGCTTTATCGCGAAGGACCGAACGATAAACTGTTTACCTTTTTGCAGGTGGATCAATTCAATCAGGATGTAATCATCGGGCCGGCGCCGAAGAATGCGCCGGAATTAAGCTATCTGGCCGGACAACCGATGTCCCGATTGCTGAATGCTGAAAAAGTTGCCACCGAATATGCCCTGCTGCACGACAAACGGCCGTGTCTGACAGTTTTGTTTGACGCGATTGACGCCGGGACCGTCGGCCAATTCATTTATCTGTTTGAAGTGACCACCTCGCTGGCCGGGCTGCTGTTTGATATTAACGCCTATGACCAGCCGGCGGTGGAAT
>DSDR01000314.1 GCA_011048645.1 Phycisphaerales bacterium | reverse complement strand
GCGATCTCGGAACGCAGCAGCAGGATTTTTTTACCGTCCAAAGAATCCTGTTGTATCAATTCCTCGGCCATTGCCGCCGAAGTAAACGCCGAGGGGATAAAATCGGCTGTGATGCCGTACAGCCGCAGACGTTGGGCGGTTTGGGCGCCGATACAGGCAACCTGCGCTGAACTGAACGCCCGGGCGTCGCGTCCGAAGCCGGCCAGCCCTTCAAACGCCGCCGATACACCGTTGGCGCTGGTAAAAATCACCCAGTCATAGGAACCAATCTCAGTCAATATGCGGCGGACATCGGGTCTATGGGCCAGATTAACCACCTCGATCCCGTCAAACGCGATCGGCTCGGCGCCGACGGCTGCGAGCAAACGGGCCAACTTGCGGTTCCCTTCGACATCGCGAGTGACCAGCACGCGTTTGCCGAACAGCGGCTGGTTCATAAACCAGTTGGCCGCCGGATCGCTTTGGGCGACGGGGCCGATGATGACAATCGACGGGGCTGCCACCTGAGCGGCATCGCAGCGGTCGGCGATATCCGCCAGCGCGCCTTCGACGATGCGCTGTTGGGGCAGCGTGGCCTGATGCACCACGGCAACAGGGGTTTGACGGTCTTTGCCCTGTTCAATCAACCGATGTGCAATCTGCCTGAGCGTTCCCATGGCCATATAAAACACCACTGTCCCGCGAAACGCCGCCAGTGAGGCCCAGTCAAGATCGCTGTCGCACTTGCCTTCCGCCTCACGACCAGTCACGAATGCCGCCGCCGAAGCCTTGTCGCGATCCGTCAGAAACAGGCCCGCATATGCCGCCGCGGCCATCCCCGATGTTACGCCGGGAACGATTTCAAACGGAATGCCCGCCGTCGCACAGGCCCGCACTTCCTCGGCGGCCCGTCCGAACAGGCACGGATCGCCGCCCTTGAGCCGAACGACGCAGTGGCCCTGTTTGGCCTTCTCGACGATCAGGGTGTTGATTTGGTACTGTTTGACCGGATGGTCGCCGGTGCGTTTGCGCACATTGACGGCTTCGGCACCGGGACGCATATACTCCAGCAGGGCCGCATTGGCCAGGCCGTCATAAATCACACAATCGGCCCGACGGAGACATTCCAGTCCCTTGACGGTAATCAAGCCGGTATCGCCCGGCCCGGCGCCGACCAGATAGACTTTGCCTGTTGTCATCGTTGATCCTCAAACGGTTTGATAATCGCCGCAACGCCGTCACTTCGCAATTGCTCGACCAGCTCAGCGGCCAGTGCCGCGGCCTTGTCTTGCGAGCCGCGAATGCACCGTCGCAGACAGGACGCTCCGTCCAGCGAGGCCGCCATCGCCGTAATTTCAATCGCATCATCGACCAGTCGCGCATAAACACCTACCGGCGCGTGGCAGCCCGGATGCAGCGCCGTCAGCACCGCCCGCTCAGCCCGGACCGCTATCGCGGTCGGCCCATCATGCAGACAGGCGACAAGACGACGCATTGCCGAATCGTCCGAGCGTATCTGAATCGCCAAAGCCCCCTGTGCGGCAGCAGGAATAAAGACCGTCGGGTCAAAATAAAACGCCGCGCGATCGGCCAATCCGAGCCGCTCCAGTCCCGCCCGCGCCACGATCACTGCGTCAAACTCACCGCGGCGGACCGTCTCCAGGCGGGTCTGGACATTGCCCCGCAAAGGCCGCACCTCCAGATCCGGCCGCAGCGCCTTGATCTGGGCGATTCGGCGCGGGCTGCTCGTGCCGATCCGCGCACCGGGGGCCAATTCCTCCAGGCTATGAACCTCGCCGGCGGCCGCCGCTGCATCTTCGGGGTGCAGGCGTTCAAAAATCGCCGCAGTCGTCAGTCGCGAATCGGTCAGCGTGGGCATATCCTTATAACTGTGCACCGCCATGTCCGCCCGTCCGTCCAGCAAAGCCGCCTCCACCTGTGTGGTAAAAAAGCCGTACCCTTCCAGTTTCCACAACGGCCGGCGCCGCTGCTGATCGCCGCGGGTTTCCACGACAACCGGTTCGGCCTGTATTTCCGGATGACGTGCAAGAAGCCGCTCGGCGACAAGCCGGCTCTGCGCCAGCGCCAAGGCCGAACCGCGTGTGGCGATACGCACAACCCGGCCGCTCATGAACGTCCCTTTCGCTCGGTCTCCAGCAGCATCTTACGAATCAATTCGGCCGCTTGCAACTGATCCCAAACCCGTTCATCCTGTGCGGACTGTTTGAGGTAGCAAATCGGGCCGTGCAGGACTTTTTTAACCAGCGACACGGCAAATCGCTCCAGCACCTCGCGCTGAGCCGGGTCAAACTGCCCGCCGTACCGCTGTACTTCCGACCGGGCCAGAGCGCGATAGGTTCGCACCAGTTCACTGACCACATCTTTAATGTTCAGGCTGTCCAGCCATTGATGGTAACGCTGCACATGATCGGCAATGAGACGTTCGGCTTCGGGAATTTGCGCACCGCGCCGCTGAAGATTGGTCTGGACCTGCCGGTCGAGGTCCTCGATATTAAACAGCCGCACGCCGTCAATCTGCGCCAATTCCGGATCGACATCCCGCGGCACGGCAATATCCACAATCACCACCGGCTCGGTGCGCTGACTGAACAGATAGGCATAATCGGCGGCGGTCAAGACGGGCTTTTCCGAAGCGGTGGAACAGAGTATCAAATCCGCCCGACCGGCCAGCTCCGGCAGCGCTTCGAGGGTATGAGGGCGTCCTGTCTTAAGGCGGGCACACAGTTCGGCGGCGCTGTCCAGGGTGCGGCTGATCACCTGGAGCTGACCGATGCCGCGTTTGACCAGATGGGTCGCGGCCAGGGCCGCATTTTCACCGGCGCCGACCAGAATCACCGTCGCGCCGGGCAAATGCACTTGCTCGGCGGCCAGTTCCACCGCCGCGGCACTGATAGAGACCGCTCCGGTGTTGATATCGGTCCGCGTGCGAACGCTTTTGGCCGCGCGAAACGTGCAATGCAGCAGCCGATGCAGGAAAAAACGACTTGTGCCTTCCTCAATCGAGGCCGAGTAGGCATCTTTGACCTGCCGAAGAATCTGATTTTCGCCGAGCATCTGAGAATCCAGCCCCGCCGCAACCCGAAACAGGTGCTCAACCGCCGCGATACCTTCATAGATGTAATGATGATGGCGCCAGACGTCGAGGCCTTTGGGGTTCAGTTCCGCGATCAACCGCCGGACAAACGCCTCGGTATCGACCGCAGCCTCGGTGTACAGATACAGTTCCGTCCGGTTACAGGTGCACAGGGCCAGACCTTCGTGAATCTGCGGCTCCCGGTGAATCGCGCGCAGAATGTGCCGCTGCTGAGAGGCCGTAAAAACCATCGGCTCACGCTCACTCAGCGTTGTTTCGTGAAAACTGATTCCATAGCAGATCAATCGCATTCGGCACATCATAGCGGCAACGCCGCCAAATGCAAGCGCTACGCCTTGGACCAAATGCGCGTATTAAGGTTCAAATCCTCCACAATGTCCGTTGCCAGACGCAGGTCGGAGACATATTCGAGAAGGGTCTCGAAATCGGTCTCACCCAGCAGCTTCGGCTCAAACAGATTGTCCCGCATCGAAAAGGCCACATACACCCGCGAACCGAAAAACGACAGAGAAATGTCCGTATTTAACTTCCGCTTCAGGGCGACAATCCGCTCCATCATACTCGTCGAGAGGATATAGCGGGCTTCAATCTGATCATCGCTATAGACCACAAATTCACGCTCAAATTCAACATCCTCAAGCTTAACCAGTTGGCCGCGGGCGATGTTCCAGCCCTGAAGCGTTTGGCCGAGCCGTCCCAGCAGTTTTTCCGCACGATCGGGCAGGACTACGGTGCGACCAGAAAAATCTTTGTGGAAATCGCCGATGAAAAACAAGCCCTTGAAAATGGTATGCCAATGGGTTCGGCGATTTTTGCCGCTGCCGGAGCTGGTTTTATACTGAGCGTGGACCTCGGAAAATGCCACGTCTGTCTGTCCGATGCGCCCCTGAACAAGGTCCTCGCAGCGATAACGGTCGATACGCTGCTTAAACAGTTCGGACTGTTGAAACTGCCGGCTCGAAATGCCCTGATCAGGATAATACCGCAGATTCGGCTCCATAAATTCAATGACACCCCGCACGATGGTGTTCTTGAAATCACGTCGATAGCCGGACGTGAACAGAACATACGCCGCCGCCACGATCCCCACCCCGCCAATCAGAATCAACGCAAAAAACACCGGTTCACCAGTCGGGATGGTCATCGCCGCGATCACAATCGCCGCCACAACCACAACGCCTGCGGTAATAAAACAGCCGTTGAGCGCACGACGGCGACGCTGTTCGAGCGCGTCGATCTGCGTCTTTAACGTGGTTTCATAAAAGGTTTGCAGGTCATTGGGCGACTTCATGGGATGGCCTTTCCGATGCGATTTTACGATGGATTCAACAGCGCACCGGCATCGGGCGTCTGTCGGGATTCCGGCTCAAATTGCAGCAGCGGCTTGCGGGCAAAGCCAAACATAGAGGCAATCATATTGGTCGGGAACATGTCCACGCTGTTATTATAATCGGTTACGGCGGCGTTATACGCCCGTCGTGCGGCGGAAATCTGCTCTTCCAGTTC
>DSDR01000138.1 GCA_011048645.1 Phycisphaerales bacterium | reverse complement strand
TTACCCGAACCATGTGTCTGCGAGCGGTCGCGGTCAAAAGCGGTCATTTGTCATCCGACATTGAAACCCATACATACATTTTTCCGACTGACGTCATCCATCAGCCGACACTTCCCGACGGTTTTCCAGCGGTTTGGAAAGATGTGTCGAATATCAGTTACGCGGCCGACTATGAAATGGATCCCCGCATTGTGGAGCATCCGATCTACAGCGGACAGATGGTCGAGTCGCTGCAATCGCTGCCGGTTATCTCGCTGGTTACCGATCAGGGCAACCTGTTTGATCCGTCTTACGGAATTTATGCCAATCCGACACAAACCGCCATTCCGGTCGATGACGGGTTGCCGCTATGGGAAGTTCCCGCGTCGATGGAGTACTTTGAAGCCGACCCCGACAACGAACTTCAGGTCAACTGCGGTCTTCGTATTCAGGGGGGCTATTTTCGTCGGCCAAGCGCCACAGCCAAACATTCTTTCCGGCTGCTGTTCAAACGCGAATACGGTCCCGGTGCGCTGGATTTTCCGTTTTTTGAGTATGATCAAGCAGCGGCGACCCGCCACAACACCCTTGTCCTCCGCGCCCAGGGGAATGACGGCTACTCCTGGGCTTCGATGGGCGGTAAAGCGCAGTATATTCGGGATGAATTCGGACGTCGGTTGCAGGCCGCGGCGGGAAGCGATAACGGTGTGGCCGCGGCTCACGGCATTTTCGTTCATCTTTATGTCAACGGACTTTACTGGGGGTTGTATAATCTGGTGGAGCGCCCTGATGCTGCATTTTCAGCCGCGTATTACGGCGGAGAGAAACGAGAATGGGATGTCTTCAAACATAAAAACTATGAACTGAGTGAAGGGACACGAGACGCCCTCAATCAGATGCTGGAGACCGCTGACTACCATAACCTGCGCGATACAACCATTCTTCGGGACGAAGCTTATTGGAAACTTCAGGGGTGCAACGCCGACGGCATACGCAATCCCGCCCTTCCTGTTCTGCTGGATATGGATAATTTTATTAACTATATGCTGGTGAACTTCTGGACCGGCAATCAGGATTGGGGCTGGAATGACAACAATTACTGGTTCGGGCGCTATCGGCTTGACGGCAGCGCCGGTTTTAAGTTTCACTGTTGGGATATTGAAGATATTCTCAACTCCCCGCGTTCCCCGGTGACGCTGGATATGATCGGCAAGGTTTATACCAACGACCGAACAATCGGACGACTTCATAATCGGCTGATGTCCAACGCCGAATACCGTCTTCGATTCGGCGACCACGCACATAAACACCTGTTTAATCACGGAGTCATGACCACCGATTCGGCCGCGGCCTTATACCGAGATCTGGCCGACCAGATCGAATCGGCCGTCATTGCCGAATCGGCACGCTGGGGCGATCAACATGCGACGACACCATGGACACAGGCCCATTGGCGGACGGAACGTGATTATATCCTGACGACCTATTTGCCCCAGCGCCCCGGTATTGTCCTGCAGCAATTGAAACATTACGGATTGTATCCTTCCGTTGACGCCCCTGTTTTCCACATCAACGGCACAGCCCAACACGGCGGACCAATCCCCTCAGGGGTCGAACTGACGATGGAATCATCCGTGCCCGGAGCGGTGATTTGGTTTACCCTCGACGGACCGGATCCACGGCGTCCAGGCGGCGAAGTTTGCCCTGAAGCGATGGCGTATGCCGGCCCCATCGCCTTGACCGAAACACAAACCGTTAAAGCACGTACCTTATCAGGAGGACAGTGGTCGGCTTTGAATGAAGCCCTCTACACGGTTGATCCACTTTCAGTGAATGCCCGGTAAAAACACGTTTCGCCCATTACTTGCCATATCTAAAAAGGTGTTTTTTTGTCTTATTTTTATTTTGAAAAAATTCTATAGCCGCTATCATTGCTTAGTAGGTTCATGGTTAAATACTCTCCCGCGTGTTTTGGTTGATCGCTTATGACACGAATTTCTGTTATGAATCAGAGTGAAATACAAGATGATTTTGGCCAAAAAGCTGATTTTATCGGCCTTTTCGCTGCGAATAGTTCTCGCATCAACTCGTTTATCTTCTGCATGGTACCCAATGAATCGGATGCGGAGGATATTATGCAGGAAACGACCATGACCATGTGGCAAAAATTCGACGCTTATAAACATGGTACGGATTTTGTGGCTTGGGCCGTTACGATTGCCAAATATAAAATCCTTGAATTTCGAAGAAAAAATAAAGCAAAACATCTTCAATTGGATGAAACCGTCCTATCTCTTCTTGAAAAAGACAGTCAACGTCTTTTTGACGATACTGATCAACGCACACGTGCGCTTCGACAGTGTCTCCAGAAACTCCATAAAAAAGATCGAGATTTTCTTAAATTGAAATACTCTGAGGGATTAACAGCCAAAAAAATATCGCATCGCATCGGCGTTTCGCTGGCCGCTGTTTATCGGGTTAACGCCCGGCTCAATGCCCAGTTATTAGGCTGTGTACAACGTATTTTATCGGTTGGATAACACGAATTATGAAAGATCAACTGTCCCAACTGCGATTGCTGGTACATGAATCGATTGAGGGAATCATTACGGAAGAAGGCGTCGCTCAGCTTAATGCACTCCTGCGAAGCGATCCCTGTATCCGAAAGTATTACCTCAACTATGTCAACATGCAGGTCATCCTGAAAAATCTGTATGCCAATGAAATCAACCTTCAGCTTGACAACCCGAAAGAGGTTGTCGATTATCTGAATGTTGCCTTGCATCAGCTTGCCGACGATGAAAAACACGCCGAACCGGCTATTATTGAGGCGCCCCGTCCTGTCGTCCGTCCGCTGCCGATTCCTATTCAAAAAGTGACCCGTCCCCCGCGAAAGGTCAATCGCGCATCACTGGCAGCCGCTGTCGCGAGTTTTGCTGCGCTGGTGTTGTGGGCGGTTTTTGCCCATTTTGCACCGCTGGAAGTGGCCTTACTCGAAGACAGTATCGAAGCCCAGTGGAGCAATGCGAGCCTGTCGCTCGAAAAAAACAGCCGGTATCTGACGCGACAAGGCCCCATGGCGCTTGAAAAAGGAACGGTGAAGTTTCTGTTCAATAACGACGCACGCATCATTGCCGAAGCGCCGGCCAAATTTGAGATTATTTCCGTCAATGAAATCAAACTGTATGAAGGTCGTTTGTTTGCACGGATTCCCCCGGAAGCGTCGGGATTTACGATTTCTTCATATACCTCCCGCGTAATCGATATTGGAACAAGCTTTGGTGTTCAGGTGGATATCAACGGCGCGACCTCTGTCCACGTGATGAAAGGGTCGGTCAATCTGGCCGCCGGTACGGGAAAAGTCGAATCCAGCCAAGTGGTACAAGAACAAAATGCGATGCGGGTTTCGTATGACGGGGCGACAGTTCGCTCCATCCCCTACAACGCAACCGGGTTTATACGCGAAATATCTTCCGAAAAAGGATTTGTTTGGAAAGGGGAACCGCTGGATTTGGTCGATATTGCCAAAGGCGGACGCGGCGACGGCAGCCAATCGCCGTTCTGTATGATCAATCCGGTCACCGGACACGTTGAACACAATCGCAACGCTCGGCTTGAATACCTTGTTTCCGACTCTTCACGCTATTTGCCCGTTCCGGCATTACCGGCTATTGACGGCGTCTTCGTCCCCAATAAAACAGACAGTCCGGTTCAAATATCCTCAATGGGGCATCTATTCGAGGAATGTCCGACCACCAGTGGACGGTGGTTTATGCCCGTATTGACCGAATCCATCGAGCAGGCGGAATTCGAAAGTGAGGACGGTCTTATTCGACGAGGGGCACGACCTTCCATTCTTGAGAATCATCTTTTCGGCACGCCGAGCGGACGGGCCGCTCTGACGCTGCATGCCAATATCGGAATCACCTTTGACCTGGATGTGATCCGCGACTATGTGCCGGGCACACAAATTACCGGGCTGTCGGCATTATGGGGTATATCGGAAGCCTCAGGCCGAAAAGACGCCGATTCTGATATGTGGATTCTGGTGGACGGACAACTTAGAGCACACTACAATGTTCAGGACAACCGCCGACAGGCCAAACGAATTGTTGTGAAACTGGGACCGACGGACAGGTTTTTGACGCTGACGACAACCGACGGCGGAGACGACATTGACAATGACTGGTTGATCGTCGCTGAACCTGTTCTTCTGATTGAGTAAAACCTTTCAATTGAGGTTGAAGCCGGCGCAAAATCAGCCGAATCCGAACGAACAAATGATGAGAACTGAAAATAAGTCTGTGGTATCAAAAACCCGTAAACCCGTAACCTTAGAAGAAATTGGAGGCAGTATCATGAAAGATGCAAAACTGTGGACCCTAAGTGCAGTGGTCGCGCTGATCTGTTTCGGCGCGACGCCGACGGTTTGTGCGGAATTGGTCGCCCTCTACACCTTCGAGGACGGCACTGCCGCCGATTCTTCCGAAAACGAACTGCACGGCGATGTCATTGAATAAAGCGTGATAAAATAAACGGGTTCGGCCGACTTAGCGTCGGCTGAACTCGTATCGATTAACCTATCGATAGAAACCGTGATAATAAAAAACAGCAACCGAACACGTTTG
>DSDR01000257.1 GCA_011048645.1 Phycisphaerales bacterium | reverse complement strand
GGACATATATTCGTAGCCAATGTGAACTTCATTGTTTAATTTATCGTGGAACGAATATTGAAGCTTGTTGTTGGTGCCAAACGCGCGTTGATCCACAAAGTCGCCGCCGTCCGGACGGAATCGGCCAAACTGGTAAGCGGCTTCGGCGCTGTAGCTCCAGTTCGTGTCCAGATTGCCGAACACGCGCCCGCCCAGCACATTCGTTTCCTGGTCGTCGCCTCTTCTATTTGTCCCCGTCTTGTTCGTCCAGTAATTGGCCCAGCCGGACTTTTTGTCTTTTTTGAACATATAGTAGGCGTCAAAACCGAAATCGTCCGTAACATTGTTCGTCAGATAAAGAATCACGCCCTTTTCATCCTGGTTCTGTGTCAGGTGACGACGATCCCGAACGGCGCTGTGATTAAAAGGCTTGAGCCACTTGCTCTCGTCATCATACTGCTGAATGTAAATCATATCCAGCTTGGCCGTGTCGGTAAGCTGGTATGTGCCGCGAACCGCATCGAAGAAGATCGTTCGCGAACCATCCGCCGGCGTCCCGTCCAGCACCAGCCAGCCGGTACCGAGGATGATGTCTTGACGACCGACCGTCAAGGTTAAAGGCAGGTCAAAGGCGTTACGGAACTGGATGTTCATATGATCAAAGATCGCCTCATCAAAATCGGTGCTGCGCTGTCCAAAAAACGCACCGGCGCCGCCCCTGGGATAACAATGATTCCAGAACTCCCACGTCAGCCGTGTGCTGAATGTAATATCGTCATCCAGCGTCCACTTGGTTGACCACCGCGGACGAATACGCTGAAAGTGTTTGTCGCCTTCCATACTGTCAGACACGGTGAGCATATTTCGCGTATAAACCTCGCGCAGCCGCAGGTCAAGCCCCATCTCCAGCCCTTCCATCGGGTTCTTGAATGCCCGCATAAAATCGTTGTCAATCTCGTGCCAGTGCTTGGGTGCAGCGCCGGCGTAATCGACAGGATCTTGTGCCAAACCGGTCGCCGCAAACATCAATACCCCAACCAACGCCATTACTATACTCTGTTTCATCGTGTTCTCCTTAAAAGTCGTACACCAAATCGAATACATTCTTATCTAACCTCTGACTTCTGTCTTCTGACTTCTGTCTTCTGATCTATGACCTAACGCCCCCGGAAGCATTTGTCCAAATGCTCTTTCGACGGCGGCTGCGTAAAGAGACTGACCCCAATCGCGACAACAATCGACACCGGCAGCGCCACCAGAAGCGGATCGACAACCGGCCAGTTCGGATGGTCCAGCAGCAGCGAGACCCGACCGAACAGCTTTTCACTCAGCCCGATGGTTTGCGCCTCCTGACTTTTAATAAACGTCAACCAGAACGCCGTAATCACAAACCCGACGACCATTGAACTGATGGCCCCGGCCCGCGTCATGCGCTTCCAGAACAGCCCGCCCACAAACGCCGGCAAAAACGCCGAGGCGCACAACCCGAAGAAAATCGCCGTCGCGCGGGCGATAAAGGTGCTCTCGCGCTGATAATAGCTGATCACCACCGCATAAATGATGCCGATGACAATTCCGATTCGCGTGATAGTAGTGCTTTTGCCGTGCTGGCCGGTCACCTGCTCATACACATCGCGCCCGATACTCGTGCCGACCGTATGAAACTGGCTGCTGAGCGTACTCATCGCCGCCGACAGCAGCGTCAGCAAAAACAACAGCCCAAACCACTTGGGCATGGCGCTGATGATATAGGATGGAATAATCTCATCGGCCAAACCGCCGGCATAAACGATTGAAATGCTGCGCCCCTTTTGCAGAGCCACCGTTTGACCTTCCACTTCGACCTGCTGATCGACGTCGCCGAACAGCTTGACCGGTGCGACTTTGCCCTCCACATCCTGCCAGAGTCCCGCCTCGTTCTGACTCATCAATTGCAGCAACGCCAGATTTTTCTCGGCGTCCAGCACCTTGACCACGCGGCCGGTCAATTCCGGCCCGTTTTCCGCAAAATATGCATTCGACAGCGACCCGACCGTAAAGGCCACCCCCGTCATCACCAGGATAAACACCCCGCCGACCAGCGCCGCCCGATTCAGCTCGCGTCGGCTCCGCACGGTCATAAACCGCACCACCAACTGCGGCTGGGCCAGCACGCCGATACCCACCCCCATCGTAATCGTGCCGATCACAATCCACCACAAATTATATTCCGGACTGCCCCAGCCGAACTTCGGCATCGCCGTCCAGCCCCGATGACCAATGGCCTGCAGGTTCGCCGGCGCCAGCGGCGCCAAATCGCTGAGTTTTTGATGGGCCTCTGTAACTCCCCCTAAAAAGCGGTAACAAAAAACCAGCAGTGCAAACATCCCCACAAACATAATCGTTCCCTGAAGCGCGTCCGAATACATCACCCCCTTCAGTCCTCCGACAATAACATACGCGGCGATGATGACACTGAACAGCAGCAGAGCCGCCGGGTACGGCATCTCAAACACCGACGCCACAAACACACTGCCCCCGATCAGCACCGCCGCCGCATACAGCGGAATAAAAAGAAAAATGATAAACCCTGCAAAAATCTGGATGAATCGGCTCTCATAACGACGACCCAAAAACTCCGGAAACGTATGTGCATCCAGGTGATGCCCCATCCGCCGGGCCGGCGGCGCAAGAAACACAAATGCGATAAAAATCCCCACAAAGATATTGCACACCGTCAACCACAGCACGCTCATCCCAAACAGGCCCGCCACTCCGCCAAAGCCCACGATCGCACTGGTGGAAATAAACGTCGCCCCGTAGCTCATCGCCATCACAAACGGATGCACCTGCCGGCCGGCAACGAGATAATCCGTTGCACTTTTGGTGCGCAGGTAACCCATAATCCCCAGATAGACAATAACCAGCAGATAAACCAGAACGACAATAATTTCCGCAATTTCAACTTCCGCCAACATCGGTCAATCTCCTTTAAATCGTCATCGAAAAAGGACATCCTCCGCTCAATGCGATGCGGATTGAAGCACGCCGATTACAAGTCCTCTTCGACCTTTTTCTCTTTCGCAATCCATTTGACGTCATCCGGCTCAACCGGCTCATCCCCCCGGTTCCAATTGATCAGACCATAGACCACACACAGAGCGGTACTGAACAGACAGAGCAAATACGCCGCCAGAACCCCCTTATCTTCAATTCCGAGCATAGGGACCTCCTTTGAGGCAAACCTCTATAAAAGACCTTTTAACTCTCTAATGTTTCTATAAACAAAAACTATAAATCGCGCATTTCACAAAAGCAACGCGCTTTTTTGAATATTTTGTATTTTTTTCGGCTTTTTTCTCGATTTTTATGAGGGTTTTCGTGTTTTATTTCGATCTTTTGTTCTTTTTTCACAAAAACAGTGAGATTAAATCTTTTATCCAAGGCGTTTTCTTGGGTGGACATTAGAGTGCACCTTCGGTGCGTCTTAAAACGAACGGGTCGAACCGTAAAAAAAATCGGTGAAATATTATCAAAATCCTAACATTTGCTGTGCGTTTTCGTAAAAAAGCTTCTCCAGACGGCTTTGAGGCAGGTTCAGCGACTCGATGGCCTTGATGGATTGCCCCTGGTCGGTCCAGGGGCTGTCGGTACCGAACAGGAGATACTCGGCCGGGTGATTCAGCAGCATCCGACGGGCCTGTTCGGCCTCCAGACATTCCAGCGACCACGAGGTCTCCATATAGACAGGGTGTCCGATAAGATACCGCTCCACATCGTCCCACTGCTGCCAGCCGCCCAAGTGGGTTGTAATCAGCCTCAGCGTCGGAAACTGCTGCAATACGGCCAATATCTGCCGCGGCGAGGCCTTTTCCACCCGCTCAAAGGCAATATCAAATCCCGTATGCAGCGTCAGCATCAGGTCGTGCCCGCACATCGCCTCATAAAGCGGCAAAACCGCCGGATCGTCCACGCAAAAATCCTGATAATAAGGGTGCATCTTAATCCCCTTAAAGCCCGCTTTCGCGATCTGCCCGATGCGCTCAATCGCTTGCGGATCGGCCGGATGCACGGAGGGAAACGGGACAATCCGCTCAGAGGCAATCGCCCGCGACCACTCGAAAATCGGCTCAAATTGCTTCGGTCGCGTCGCAATACTGCATAAAACGCTTGTTTCAATGTGATTTTCGTCCATCGACCGAATCAGCGAGCAGACCCGACCATCCAGGAACGCCGTCACCCCGTCGGCCTCGGATACCAACTGTCGAATCGCCCGCTCGGCCAGCGCATCGGGGAAAGCATGTGCGTGAAAATCAATAATTCGCTGCATAATCTCTTTCAAAATTGTGTGTTTGGACTCTTCTTAAACCATCGCGGCCAAAACCTGCCGCCGCTATCGACAATTATATAAAAAGCGGATATTCAAGAAAGAAAAAAAGCAGCAGCTTAATGGCACGAGGGCAACGTGACGTTCTGCCGTCAGCTCGGCAGCTATCCGATCATCGTCGGGATTCGCCGGCGTCTGCCGCTCGGACAGAAGGTCACGGCTCGCATCACCGACCATATGCTCCGCAGTCTGACCGGCGAGCTTCTCAAAACCGACGATTGAGCCGCCGGGCGCCTTTCAATTTGCACTTTGCCAAACGCCGCGGTTTTGTGTAGAATCGGCCTGTTGG
>DSDR01000196.1 GCA_011048645.1 Phycisphaerales bacterium | reverse complement strand
GCGCCCAACTGGATTTCATCGTTGACATAGACAATCCGGTCGTTGCCGGCGTGAATAATCGGTTTGCGATTGAACGAGGCGCCGCTCATTTCATAAACAGCGTTCAGAAAGATGATCTTGCCTGTTTCGGTGAAGTTATAGACCCCGTCGCCTGAGCCGCCCGCCTCGCCGCCGACGAAATACAGCCGCGGACCGCCGGCAAACTGGCCGGAGCCGGAATAATATTCCTGCCCGGTCTCCCACCGAACAATCCAGACACTTTCATCTCCGGTGACCGACCGAACGCCCAGAAGGCTCCCATTGCCCGGCGAATTGACCGTAATGATGCTGATTGACCCTTGGGACCTCACGCTCACGACGCCGTTCTCATCGGGAACCACGCCTCCGAAAATCGGATCCTCCGGAACAACGAGACGCAAATCCGCCTGAGTATTAAAAATGTTGGTACCGTTGATCCAGCGCCAGCGGTTGCTGCGGGCCAGATAGGCGTTCATATTGATCAGGGGCGCAGAGATCGAGTTCCAGAATGTAATTTCCTGTTCGTTTGAAGAAAACGCTCCGCTGTCGGCCCAACGCCCCACGATCACCAGGTCATAGGTATTGGCCAGGTCGCGTTTGTCCGCATCCATATTCCGCGGATCTTCCAGGCGATCCACGACATACCCTTCCTCGACCAGCACATCCACAAATCCAAAATCCCGCGGCTCGGCGGCGTTCCAGCCATCCGAGACCCACAAGATGCGCGGATTCTCAGCCGAGGCCGTTGCCGCCGCACACAGCAGCACAACCATTCCCATCATCCACTTTTTCATCGCTTGACCCTTTCCAATAAAGTTATTAAATGTTAACACACGAACGATATTCTTGTTGATACCATTGGCCGGTTCCGGGCAATAGCAACTCCCCCGCGCGAGAGGGGGGCCTGTCACGGTTTTCCGGCCTGATACATCTCGGCGATTTCCTGTTCACTGAATACCCGTCGGGCAATGACAATTTCATCCATTATCCCATTAAAACGATTCTCTTTTGTGCCTATAAAATCAGTACCGATCACCAATTCCGCCACGACCAATTCCTGTTTGAGCGGCCAGTGCTGCGTATCCACAAGACTGCCGTTCAGATAAAATTTCAGCGTCTCATTGTCATGTGTGGCCGCCACCAGCGTCCAGCCCAATACATCGGGCAGCGACGGACTGCAGGGCTGGTTCTTGTAATCATCGGTGCCCCGTTTTCGAGCCAGATGAATATGCTGTTTCCAACGCGACGGCGAGGGACTACGATATCCCAATTGATAATTGCAGATTGAATCACGTGAAAATCTCGAAATTGTTTTGTCCGGGACGCGGTTGGCCAGAATATGCCCTCCATCCTCGGCCGTCGAGCGGTAAATCCAGGCCGCCACGGTAATCGGGCCGTTAATCGCCAGGCGTTCATCGGCGGGAACCTCGACATACTGACCGAGCCGGCCGTCAAACGCCAGTGCGGTCTTTTCCGGCCAGCGCCCCTGTGTCCACGCCGGGCCAGGCGCGTCCGTCGTACTAAACAACCGCCCGTTCAAATCACCCCCGGTCGCTTCAGCCACATTCAAAAGTTTGTCGGACTGGTCGGGGTTTTTCTCAAATGTGTAATACGCCGCCACATCCGGATCGCGCCGCAACCGTAAGCTGTAGGCCTTCCAGCGATAATAGTCCGACCCCTTGACGGCCATATGGGCATAACCAAATTCTTCAGACCGCATAAACCGGGCAGCGGCACTGCGTGCGCCGAACACCAAATCCCCCCGGACATCGGCCAAGCCTCCCTGACCTCCACTGAGCGCCAAACGGTGCTCAAACTTCAGGGGATTGGAACCGCTGCGCAGCTCCACCGCGCCTTGATAGACATATGTCATCGTGTTGAGCTGTTCATCCACATACACCCCGAACTCCGTCCCAAAGTCCACAATACTGGCCGTCGGCGTACGCACGACAAAATTGGAGACGCCGGATTTGACATAGACCGTCATTCGCCCCTGCCGAACCAGAATCTGAGACGGCGATTCCAAATACAACTCCACAGGAGCCTGAAGGATCACCTGGGAACCGTTTTCGGTGTACAACTCGGCATAACCTTTGGTCAAATGAAGCGGCCCGGCATACAAATCGGTTTCCGCTTTCAAAGTGCCCGTCGCGTTGGCCCATTGCGCATCGACCGTTCGCGTCAGACGACCGACCAGCGACGCCGGATTTTTCGGATTGAAATAGACATACGCCGCCAGGATCAAAAAGGCCGCCAATGCACTCAATGCGACCGCCAGAGGCGTCTTGGAGACCGGATCAGACGACTTCGGCACAGGGCTTAACGGGACGGCGGGAGCTTTGAGCTCCTCAATTTTGATTTCAGCGGGTTCGGCTTTATACTGGTCGTCCAGCAGCAGATTCCAGAACGAATCATTCAAAATGGCTTCGTCGGAACCGGGTACAAAAAGCTCCCGTGACTGCGTCAGAACCGTTTGCATCCGCATTACCTGTCCGTAAAAGTCCATCGCCTCCGGATCACGGCGCAGCAGCGCATCCAATTCAGCAAATTGCTCGGCCGTCAGCGACGCATCCATCGCGCCAAGAATCAGCCGCAACAGTCGGTATTGTTTTATTTTATCTTTCACAGGTGTTCCTCGGCGATGTGTTTTTGTTTAATACAGTCCATCAGAAGCAGCAAAATACGACTCAGCGAGCTGTACAAGCCGTGCGGCGAACGTCCCAGCCGTTTGGCCAGGGCCTTGACGGTCACCGATTGGGCATACCGCATCTGAATCAGGGAACGGTCCTGGGCCGAAAGCTTCTGAAGGCATTCTCTGAGGTAATCTTTGGCCGGCAATTCCTGGCGCACCTGATCAGCGGCATAGGCCGCTATGGTCTCCAGCGTCTGACTCGAATACTGAATCAATGCTTTCTTTTTCACACGACGATAGTTGAGAATCTTGAACCGAGCAATGGTCACCGCCCACGAAGCAAAATCAGTGCCCTGCTCAAACGAGTCAAACTTCTCCCACAGCGTCGAAGCCGTTTCCTGCATCAGATCATCGGCGTCCTGATCGTTGGGCACAAACAGATGAATATAGGTATATATCTTACCTTGATTCGACATTAAAAGACGAATATAAAGGTCGTGTTTTTGATTATTTGACTCTGCTGTCATTGTTCATAGGCAGGCGTCGCGCCGGCCAATTTCCTGTTATAAGCGAGTTTCTTATATCGCGGGTCTCACAGACGGACGAACCCAACTCCGGCCAATCTTCAATGAAATGTATTGTAAGCAAAAAAATTAGGTTTAAATTTGATTTTTTTAAAAATTTTTTCGCGGCGTGCAGCAATCGCCCGAACTTGCCGGCAAATCCTGCAAGAACCGGCTTGCTATTGTCGAGGATGTGATTTATAGTTTTACGCTGGTTTTTATTGAGGACAGCGATATGACAGAACAGAACAACGGGACAAACGCCGGCCCGGTACGGCTGGACTTTATACGGCAAATCGTCGCAGACGACTGCAAAAGCGGCAAATGGCAAGGGCGCGTCCATACGCGGTTTCCGCCGGAGCCGAACGGCTATCTGCACATCGGCCACGCCAAGAGCATCTGCCTGAACTTCGGTATCGCCGCCGAGTTCGGCGGACAATGCAATTTGCGCTTTGACGACACCAATCCCTGCAAAGAAGAGCAGGAATATGTCGATTCAATCATCAATGACGTTCGCTGGCTCGGCTGGGACTGGGACGACCGCCTTTATTTCGGGTCGGACTATTTTGAACAGATGTATCAGTGGGCGGTTGACCTGATCAAAAAAGGCAAGGCCTTTGTCTGCGACCTGACCGCCGAACAGATTCGCGAATATCGCGGCACACTGACCGAGCCGGGCAAAGAAAGCCCCTACCGAAACCGCAGTATCGAGGAAAATCTCGATTTATTTGAACGAATGCGGGCCGGTGAGTTTCCCGACGGATCGAGGACGTTGCGAGCCAAAATTGACATGTCCCATCCCAATATCAATATGCGCGATCCGGTGATGTACCGCATCCTGCACGCGGCGCATCACCGCACCGGGGATACTTGGTGCATTTATCCGATGTACGACTGGGCGCACGGCCTGGAAGACGCCATCGAAGGCATCACCCATTCGATCTGTACGCTTGAGTTTGAAAACCACCGCCCGCTGTATGACTGGTTTCTCGATGAATTGGGCATCCACCATCCGCAACAGATTGAGTTTGCCCGCCTGAATCTGACCTATACCGTAATGAGCAAGCGAAAGCTGCTCCGTCTGGTACAGGAAAAATTTGTACGCGGCTGGGACGATCCGCGGATGCCCACCCTCGGCGGACTGCGCCGACGCGGGTTTTCGCCCGAATCCATCCGAAATTTCTGCAAAGTCATCGGCGTCAACAAATTCAACAGTACCGTGGACTATGCCCTGCTGGAACACTGCCTCCGCGAGGATCTGAATCGCACCTCGCCGCGCGTCATGGCCGTGCTGCGTCCACTCAAGGTCGTTTTGACCAACTATCCCGAAGGACAGGTGGAATGGATGGACGCGGTCAACAATCCCGAAGACCCCGCCGCCGGAACGCGCAAAGTGCCGTTTTCAAAGGTGTTATACATCGAGCAGGACGATTTTATGGAAG
>DSDR01000199.1 GCA_011048645.1 Phycisphaerales bacterium | reverse complement strand
CGTTAATAAAAAAGCCCCGGCGGACGACCCGTCGGGACTTGTATTTTAGGCATATTTGTCGCACTGTAAAGTCCAATGTTCGCAGCCAATCGAACACGCCTCGATTCGACATCCAAAAAAGACGGCCCCATTACCCGCACGCCTCAGACTGCGGATCAATCCAACTTGAGCGTCATCAGGAACTCGGCGTTGGTGCGGGTCTTGGCCAGTCGGTTCTTGAGCAGTTCGACCGCCTCGACAATGTTCATCTCGCTGAGTACCTTGCGCAGACGATAGACCAGCTCCAACTCTTTGGGATCCAGCAGCAGTTCTTCACGACGGGTGCCGCTGCGGCTGATATCGATGGTCGGGAAGATGCGTCGATCCACCAACCGGCGATCCAGATGAATTTCCATATTGCCCGTGGCCTTGAACTCTTCAAAAATCACTTCGTCCATCTTGGAACCGGTATCGACCAGAGCCGTCGCCAGAATCGTCAGTGAGCCGCCGAATTCAATGTTGCGAGCGGCGCCAAAGAACCGTTTGGGCATCTGCATCGCGTTGGCGTCCACACCGCCGGTCAGAATCTTGCCCGAATGCGGCATTTCGGTGTTGTACGCCCGCGCCAAACGGGTAATCGAATCCAGCAAAATCAGCACATCTTCGCCGAACTCGACCATACGCTTGGCCTTTTCGATAACCATTTCGGCCACCTGGCAGTGTCGCGCGGTCGGCTCGTCAAAGGTCGAACTGATCACCTCCACATCCTTGGCCACTTTGCGTTCAAAATCCGTCACCTCTTCCGGGCGTTCATCAATCAGCAGAACTATCATTTTGATTTCGGGATAATTGGCGCTGATGGCGTTGGCAAACTTCTGCAGCAGGACCGTCTTGCCGGTACGCGGCGGCGCAACGATCAGGCCGCGCTGGCCTTTGCCGATGGGCGTAATCAGATCCACAATGCGCATCCCCACCTCATCGGGCGTCGTTTCAAGAATGATGCGCTCTTCGGCGTGCAGCGGCGTCAGATCGCGAAAGACCACCTTCTCGGCCAGATTGTCCGGCTCCTGATAATTGACCGCCTCCACGCGAAGCAGGGCAAAATATTTTTCGCTTTCTTTCGGCGGACGAATCTGACCGGAGACGATATTGCCGCTGCGAAGCCCGAACCGGCGAATCTGCGACGGCGAGACATACACATCATCCGGAGAGGCCAGGTAATTGTATTTCGGACTGCGCAAAAAACCGAACCCGTCCGGCAATATCTCCAGCACCCCTTCGCCGAACATCAAGCCGTCCTGGCGGACGCGCTCTTTGAGAATGCGGAAAATCAGTTCCTGTTTGGTCATCCCCATATAGTCGGTGATACCCTCTTTGCGCGCGATGCTGTGCAGTTCGACAACATCCAGATTCTGCAAGTCGGTGATGTGCAGATTGCCGCGCTTGATGCGCTCGTATTTGGCGTGAATGGATTCTTCGAGTTTCTCCTTTTCGGTTTTTTCCTCGTCAGGCTTGTCTGACGCGCCAGCGCCATCCGATTGATTCTCAGCCTCCTGCGTTGCGACAGATGATTTTACCGTCTCAGCAGCGGCAGCCTCGGCTTGGTCAACAGCGCCCCCGTCGTTAGCTTCATCTTCAGCCTGCTGAGCGTCAGCGGCCTGCTTAGGCGTCGTTTCCTCGGTTTTTGCTTTTTTACGATAAGTCCGTTTTTTACGAATTTCAGACGACCCGTTTTTTGCCGTGGTCTTGGCCATAGTAACTCCTGTTTGAAAAATAAGTTATTGTATGATAAAATTGTTTGCTCAAAACACTGCCCTGATCCATAGAAACGACAACGCACGCTGCTGTCGCGTCTCCGGGAATTTTGCCTCACAAGAGCCGCCGATGAGCTCTGTTTCAAGAGGATTGATTTCTTTTTACAAGTTAAACGTACAGGTCTTCCCGCGTGAAAACCAGCCATCCCGCCTGTCGGTCGTTTCCGCTCATTGCGCCGGGATACAACAAACATTCCCTGCGAAAACGAGAATCAGCAGAATCGACCTGACCGAATCACCTTATCTGCTTCCTGTTATGGTTGAAAAGAGTTGAGCGACTTGCCCAGCTAAATCTGATTCATCAGAATTGTTACGCAGTATATAATGAGCAAGTTTCTTCTTTTTGTCCAGAGAAATTTGGAATTTTTCGCGTTTTTTCAGCTCATTTTCATCAAATTTTCCGCTTTTTTTGGCTCTTTGCCACCGTCGGGTCTGCTCGGCCTCGACAAATACCAGCACATCGCACAAATCCAGCCGGTCGGCCTCGGCCAGCAGCGGCACATCCAGCACAATGGCCGCGATCTTTGAATCCCGCTGATAAACGGCAATCCGCCTTTCGACCTCGGCCCACACCCGCGGATGAATCACCGTGTTGAGCCGCGCCAAAGCCGCCGCATCCGAAAACACGATACCGGCCAGCGATTTTCTGTCCACTCGTCCCTTTGCGTCCACAATGCCGGGGCCAAAAAGTCGTACAATTTCCCTTTTACTCTCAGATTCATCCAATATCTGATGTGCGATTTCGTCGGCTTCGATGACGGCACATCCCAATCTCTCAAAATGCCGCGCGACGGTACTTTTGCCCGCCGCGATTCCGCCCAACACCCCGATTACTTTCTTTTTTTCCGCCATTGGCTGGATACCCGCAGTTTCTGCTGCTTACGAACCATGAGAAGCGCCATCCTGAAATATGTCAACTCAGCGGCTTGGAAACACATAAAAAGACCGCCTGTGTCTTTTTCAACAAAACCCTTGAATAACACGATGCTGCTTATTATAGTGCAATATTCATAACGATGCAATAAGTTCAGAGACAGCCGAGAAAGGAAGACGTATGAAAACAATGCACAACGGCAAAATCAAGACCGTCAAGGCGGTGGATGCGACGCTGCCTTATCAGGTCGCCGATATGACGTTGGCCGAGTGGGGCCGAAAGGAAATGCACCTTGCCGAAAAAGAGATGCCCGGCCTGATGGCGGTGCGCGAAAAATACGGCAAAGACAAGCCCCTCAAAGGCCTGAAAATAACCGGGTCGCTGCATATGACCATCCAAACCGCCATGCTCATTGAAACGCTCGAAGCGCTCGGCGCCGATGTGCGATGGGCTTCGTGCAACATCTTTTCGACCCAGGATCACGCCGCGGCCGCCATTGCCGCAGCCGGACGCAGCGCGGTGTTTGCCTGGAAAGGCGAAACGCTGGAGGACTATTGGTGGTGCACGGAACAGGCGCTGACCTGGCCGGACGGTTCAGGGCCGGATATGGTCGTCGATGACGGGGGCGATGCCACGCTGATGATTATTCAGGGAATGCGGGTGGAAAAAGACCCGTCGCTGCTCGAAAAAACGTACGACAACAAAGAATTTCAGGTCATTATGGATCGGCTTTCCGAAAGCTATCGCACTCAATCGGGACACTGGACCTCGGTCGCCCAAAATCTGCGCGGCGTCTCGGAGGAGACCACCACCGGCGTAGGACGGCTCTATCAGCTCCAAAAATCCGGCGAGCTGCCCTTTCCGGCGATCAACGTCAATGACTCTGTTACGAAATCCAAATTTGACAACCTGTACGGCTGCCGCGAATCGTTGGCCGACGGCATCAAACGCGCCACGGATGTGATGGTGGCCGGCAAAATCGTGGTCATCTGCGGCTACGGCGACGTGGGCAAAGGCTGCGCTCAGTCGATGCGCGGTCTGGGTGCGCGGGTTATGATTACGGAGATCGACCCGATTTGCGCCCTGCAGGCGATGATGGAAGGCTATGAGGTCACCACAATGGAAAAAGCCGCCCCCATTGGCGATATTTTCATCACGGCCACCGGCTGTTGCGATGTCATTCGCGGCGAGCATATGGAGCAGATGAAAAACGAGGCGATTATCTGCAACATCGGCCATTTTGACAGCGAAATCGAGATGACCTATCTGGAAGACGGCGGCCATTGCACAAAGGAAACCATCAAGCCGCAAGTCGATAAATGGACGCTGAAAAACGGGCGATCAATCATCGTGCTGGCCGAGGGCAGACTCGTGAATCTCGGCTGCGCGACGGGACATCCGAGTTTTGTGATGAGCAACAGCTTTACCAATCAGTGCCTGGCACAGATTATGCTGGCCACGGAAGACCTCAAGCCGGGCGTCTATACCCTGCCGAAAAAACTGGATGAAGAAGTCGCCCGCCTGCATATGGAAGCGCTGGGCGGCGCAATCACCAAACTGACCCCGAAACAGGCAGCCTATCTCGGCATTGATATTGAGGGTCCCTTCAAGCCCGAACGCTATCGCTATTGAGACACCGCACGGGCGCGGCCCGGCGCCGCGCCCGTGCTTTCTGTATTTCGTTATTTTCACATTGACGGACTGGACACCCACTGTCTTGCCAAGATGGCAAAGTCTTCCAGATCGACCCGACCGTCGCGGTTCAAATCGGCGCCCTCACAATGATCGTATAAGTTACAATCCAATGCCAGCCACCATTTTGCAAACAAGCCAAGATTCTCAAACACCTCCAACTGTCCGATTATAAAGATGTCGTCCAGGCGCAGTTGCGCTCGCGGGCCGCTGTCGCCGTCGAGGTGATAATAGCGCCACAGCAACTGCACATACGGCTGATTGACCGCTTCAGCCGGCAGCGCGATCGGACCAAAGACGTGCGTATGGTCTTTGTCATTGACCTG
>DSDR01000030.1 GCA_011048645.1 Phycisphaerales bacterium | reverse complement strand
TTGGGCAGACTGCTCTCGGCCAGCGCTGCGTACAGCTTATCCGCATCCGCTTTGTCGGCTTCATATAGCAGCACAAGCTGTTCGCCTTTTTTCTCATCGGGCACACTGGTCACCGCCACAACCGGCTCATGCGTGCCCAGCCCCTGCAGGGCGACCTCTTCAATCGTCATATGCGGCACCATCTCGCCGCCGATCTTGCTGAACCGGCTCAGCCGGTCGCGAATCGCAATAAAGCCGTCTTCATCGACCGTGACAATGTCGCCCGTATTATACCATCCGTCGCGCAGGACCTGCGCGGTCTTGTCGGGCTGGTTCAGGTAGCCTTTCATCACATTCGGCCCCTTGACCCACAGCACGCCCGGCTCATCGTAATCCAGCAGCTCGCCCGTTTCCGGATCCGCCACTCGCAGCGCCAGGCCCGGAATCCCGTGGCCGACCGTGCCTTCTTTGGTACCGACCTGATAAACCCCGCCGAGCTGCACATCCGGCACGTTCAGCGCCGCCAGCGGCGACAATTCCGTCGCGCCATACCCCTCGCACGGGCGAAGACCGAATTTCTTCTCAAAGGCGTCAATCAGTGCGACCTTCAGTTTTTCCGCCCCGGCCACCACATACCGCAGCGTCGCAAAGTCGTCCTTCTCGCAGCGCCGCAGATAATTCAGCAAAAACGTCGGCGTGGCAAACAGCAGCGTACAGCGTTCATCGCGCACCGCCTGGCCGATGAGCTTACCGTCCAGCGGATTGGGCACATAGCTGACCGGCACCCCCACAAAAATCGGCAGCCAGACCGTACAGGTCAGGCCGAACGAATGAAACAGCGGCAGCACCGCACACAGCTTGTCGCTGCGATACACCCGAAACCCCGTCAGTACCATCTCCAGATTGGACAGAATGTTGGAATGCGTCAATTCGACGCCTTTGGGCCGTCCCGAACTGCCCGACGAAAACAAGATCGCCGCCGTATCGCCGCCGCTGGCCTGCTGCGCCCGCGCCAGTTGCCGCGCCGGCCAGAACAGCGCCTTAAGCAAAGCACGCCGTTTGTCGGCGGCGGTCACCGACTGCATAAGGTCTTCCAGAAACACCGCCTCCGGCAGCGCATCAGGCGTTATTTGCAGCTTCTCCAGAAACGCCCGACTGCTCAGCACGGTCTTCAATTCCGCCGCGTCGATCATATACCGCCGATCCTCAGCCGAGACGGCATATGACAGGTTCACCGCCGCTTTGTTCAGCAGCGCCGCGGCGGTGTTGGCCAGCGCCCCGCCGACCGTCGGCGGCAAAAATATCCCGACCCGCTCTTGACCGGCTGTCATCGGCTCGATCTTGTCGGCCAGCACCGTCGCCCCGATCAGCGCCTTGCCGAACGAAACGCGCTTGCCCGTCGTATCCGAAGCGAACGGCCGCAGCCAGTGCCGCCGCGCCGACCGCACAAACATCTGCCCCAGCGTCTCATGGGCGGGCCTGATGTCCGTATAATACGCCGCCGAGAGTTCCTCAATCGCCCGGCGAATCGCGACCGACGAGGCGTTCGAATCCATCGGTTTACCGAAATACACCCCCACCCTACGCCGCGGCGGCCAGGGACACCGCCCCGGCAGACGGCCGCTGTAATAACTGAGCACACTGCCCCACAGCCCCCCCAGATACGCCGGTATAATCGGATGGCCTGTCCCGCGGGCGACTTTCTCAAATCCGGCCCGGAAACGCCCCATCATCCCGTTGCGCGTCACCGCCCCCTCGGCAAAAATGCACACCAAATACCCCTCATCCAGCGCCTGCCGGGCATCGCGCAGCGAGGCGACAATCTTCTTGGGCGAATCCTTCGCGCTGACCGGAATCAACTGCCCCAGCCGAAACAGCCACTTGGCCCACCACAGCTTGTGGTACAATGTCCGGTCAATCAAAAATCGAATCCGCCGCTGCTGGGTGGCCAGCAGCACAAACGGATCAACCCACGAGGCATGATTGGATACAATCAGCGCCCCGCCCCGGGTCGGCACATGCTCCACACCGACCATCCGGATGCGGTACAGCGCCCGCGCCAAAATCACCAGCAGTGCCCGCATCAAAAAATCCGGCAGACGCAGCATCGCATACACCGCCATCCCCAGCGTCACCAGCCCCATCACCACAAACATCGTCGCCGCCGAGACGCCCAGCACGCCGCAAAACAGCATCACCACGCCGGAGGCCGCCAGCACACCGACCCAGCCGATCAGCTTGGAAGCCGCAATCACCCGACCGCGTACGGCGTCCGGACAGCGAAGCTGAATAAACGCATTGACCGGCACAATGAACAGCCCGCAGCTAATCCCGAAAATCGCCACCATCACCACAATCGGAATCAGTCCCCACCCCGGCGTCGCGGACAGCACGAACCGAGCCAGCCCCAGCCCGATGGACATCAGCGCCATCCCCAGCGCCCCGACGGGAATAATGCCGACCTCGACCGACCGACCGGAAATCCGACCGGCCAGATACGACCCGACGCCGATACCCACCGCCGCGACAAAAAACAGATACCCGCTTTGCGTATCGGTCAGTCCCAGCGTCTGGATGCCGTAGGGAATCAGGCTCATCTGAGCAAACCCGCCCACCAGCAGAAAATACGCCGCCGCCAGAATCGCCAATATCAAATAACGGTCGTGCCGGATCTGCCGCAGTGCGTGCCAAATGTCTTTGACAAAAAACAGCGACATTCGCTCGCCGGTTTCGCGAGGCGGGGTGCGTCCGATCTTCAGACTCGATGCCACCCCCGCAACAGCCGTGGCGACACAGACCAATCCCGCCAACACAAACGCCGGACGCACCCGTTCCACCAGCCACGGCGTAATCGCCGTACCGACCACAATTGACAGATACGTCAGCCCTTCGAGAAAACTGTTCGCGCGCGAGACCTTCTCTGAGGCCACCAGTTCGGGAATAATCCCGTACTTGCACGGCCCGAAAAACGCGCTTTGCGTACACATCAAAAACAGCACCGCATAGACCCCGGCAATGCTGTTGAAAGAGAACGCCGCCAGCGCCAGCAGCATCACCGCCAACTCGGCCAGCTTGGCCAGAACAATAATATCACGTTTACTGAACCGATCCGCCAGCACACCGGCCGGCGCGGTAAACAGCAAAAACGGCAGCACAAACACAAACCCCGTCCACGCGGTAATTTTTGACGCATGATGCTCGCCCAGCAGACCGATCAGAAAAAATACCGTCAGCCAGCGAAACATATTGTCATTCAGCGCCCCCAAAAACTGAGTCGCGTTGTGCCAGCGAAACGACGAACTGGTTCGATGATTCAATCTCATAACACCTACTCGTCTGAATGTATCGTCTCAGGGTTTATATTATGGCCGCAGTGTTCACAGTACGGCAGCCGCGAATGACGTATCCGGCCGCTTGATACGCCCGATGTCGTTCTCGATAAAACTAAGCAGCCAAAACAACAGCACCCCCAGGACAATCCCCAGCAGTACAATAAAAAACCGACCCCCCCAGGAGCCTTTTGCTGAATGTCGAATCGTCATAATCAATCCTCAATCTAATGTTGGATAGAATGCGTTAAATAATCCACCGTATGATTCACTGCGGCGGTGCGGAATGTATCGGCCTCGTTAAACAACTCGTGACGCGCGCCGGCGATGAGGTCAATCTGTACATTGAGGAATTTCTCGCGAATCAGATTCAGATTGTACCGCCAGTCCACCGTGCGGTCTTTGTCGCCCTGAATCACCCGCAGCGGCGTCTCGCACGGCGCCATCGCCGCAATCCGCTCGTTCCAGTCAAACAGCGCCTTGACCCATTTCAGAGAAATCGAACGGCAATGCAGATAATCCTGCGTGCGGTTAAACACCAGATAGTCCCGATTCGAGGTATTGCGCTGATGAAACCGTTTGATGCGTTCGGTAAACCGGCTATAGACCTTGTACGTCTCTTTGGATTGCTCATACAGCGTCCAGTGCACCAGCGGCGCCGCCAGCACCGTCTTTTCAAACGGCGACGAACCGGCCCGCAGCAGGTCCATCGCAATCGCCCCGCCCAGACTGAACCCCACCGTATAATACGGCCCTTCAAGCCGTCTGCGCACCACCGCCATAAAATCCCTCGTCGCCCGGGCATACTGATCAAACGAATCAATCGCCGCCCGCTGGCCGCTGCTGTGCCCATGTCCCGGCAGATCAAACACCCCCACGGCCATGCCGTGATTGAGCAGATGACCAATCAGATTTTTGAACTGGCCGCTGTGGTTCAGATACCCGTGCAGCAAGACCACTGTTGCCCGATACGCCGCCGGTCGATACAGATGCCCGGCCAGCGTAAAATCGCCCGACGCAAAGGTCCCGAACAGATGCTCACGAGCCAGGCCGTCCAGTCCCAGTCCATAATGGGCAAAATACGCCTGCACCGCCGCCGAATATCCCCTGCCGTTGACCTGTTCAATCGGTTCGATGTCCAGTGGTTCCGCCATAGACCTGCGTTCCCGTCTCAATGATGTGTTTTGCACTCTTTGTATCATAAATGCCTCATATACACAACAGGACAAATCCGTCGGCTCATCCCCGAATCCGCTTACAGGTGACCTCGCAGCAGCTCAATCACGCCCAGTCCCGCCGTCAATCCCGCAATCATCAGTATGCCCAACAACATCGCCGTATCCTTTCTGTCTGGTTATCGCTTACACACGTCATCGCTTG
>DSDR01000142.1 GCA_011048645.1 Phycisphaerales bacterium | reverse complement strand
CTGCACACCCCGCCGCTGGAGACGCCCGTCCTGAATGGCATTGCCCGCAAAACCGTGCTGGACATCGCCGCCGAAGAAAACGTCGCCGTCGCCGAAACCTCCCTGCGCATCGATGACCTGCTGGCAGCGGAGGAAGTCTTCCTGACCAATGTCCTTATGCAGGTGATGCCCGTAACTGCCGTCGAGGCCCATACCGTCGCTGATGGCCAACCCGGCCCAACCACCCGGCGGCTAATGGAGCGCTACGAACAAAGGTTAAAGACGACGGCGTCATAGCCACCCAAAGAGATGCTTCTGTAGCGACGGTTACGATAACCATCGCCAAGTCAAAATTCGCCCTTCAGTTCTCGTCCCATCAAGTCGGCGATGGCGCCGCGGATGTCTTTGTGTCCATGAATCACCGCATAGATCGCTTCGGTAATGGGCATCTCGACGTGGTGTCGTTGGGCCAGTTCAAGCACCGCCTTGCAGGTCGGCACGCCCTCGACGACGCTTTGGGTGGTCGCCAGCGCGTCATCGGCGGTCATTCCCCTGCCGAGCCGTTCGCCGAATGAGCGGTTGCGTCCCATCGGCGAAATACAGGTGGTGACCAGATCGCCCAGACCGCTCAGTCCAGTGAAGGTCTTTTCCCGCGCCCCCATTGCCACGCCCAGACGCTGGATCTCGGCCAGCCCGCGACACAGCAGCGCGGCTTTGGCGTTGTCGCCGGCGCCGATGCCGTCGATCGCTCCGGCGGCGATTGCAATCACATTCTTCATCGCCCCGGCCAGTTCCACGCCGACACAATCGTCGTGCGTATAGACGCGAAACATCGTGGTATTGAAGGTCTGCTGAATCGCACAGGCCAGCTCGATATCCTCACACGCCACCGTCGCCGTGGCCGGCAGCCGCTGGGCCAGCTCATCGGCAATCGTCGGCCCGCTCAGGACGGCATACGGTCGATCCGCTCCCAGTACCTGGCGCAAAATCTCCGTCGGACGCTGCAGCGACCCGATCTCAATGCCTTTGGTCACGCTGACGACCGGCACACCGGGCGGAATGTGCTCGGCCAGCCGCTGCCAGGTCTTGCGTAAAAACTGACACGGCACCGCCGAGACGACCAACTCGGCCTGGTCAAACGCCCGAACGTCGTCGGCCTCAAGCCGCAAACTGTCCGGCAGCGGGTATCCCGGCAAAAAACGGACATTCTCACGTTTGCCGGTCATCTCGGCCACATACGCCGCCTCATGCCCCCACAGCGTTGTGCGCACACCGTTCTCGCACAGCAGCATCGCACAGACGCTGCCCATTCCGCCGTCTCCGATGATGGTTACCGTCTTGAACATAGCCGATATTAAACCTGTTCGGTCGTCAATCTGCAACCCTTTTTCACGTTTTCAGTTGGAGCGCTCTCAGCGGTATTCTATGTGTCCGGCGAAGCGTCGGCTTCTTTTTTACGCACAATCAGCGTAATCGGGTAATAGCATTCACTTACGCTGATCAGCCCTGTTGCCATTTTTTTCAGAAAACCGCACCGATAGATCCCGTTCAGGACGCCGCGAAGCAGGGGGTGGTTGACCTTGGCGATCTGGTCGGGCGTAAAACGCTTCTTGAATTCGTCTTGACCCAGCGAGAGCACCTCAACGGCGTCTTGATGTCGCAGCAAAATACGTCGCAATGTCCTGGGCTTGACGAGATTGAGCGTTTCATAATAAAGCGTGTACTTACGCATCATTTTGAGATACCGCCGTCCGCCGGCGCGGCTTAGAAACGGCCACCAGAACACATGGTAGTGTCCCTCATAAAACGAGTGATAATTGGGCAGGACGTGATACATCAGGCCGCCGGGTTTGAGCAGACGAATGCACTCGGCCAGCGTCGTTTCAAGCGAGCCGACATGCTCGAGCACCTGAAACGATGCGATCAGATCAAATGACGCATCCGGCAGCGGCACGGCCCGACCGTCATACAAAATCAAATTCAACTCGGGACACTCACGCTTCAGACGCTGGTAATAGCCCGGCTCAACTTCAAGGCCCACCGCATCCAAACCCGCATCCCGGCAGAGTCGCAAAAAATCGCCCCGCTTGAACCCCAACTCAAGCAGCCGCAGACCCTGCGGCGCGTCGATTCGACAATCCGTCAGGAGGGACTGAAACTGAGATCGCGCCTTTTGATGCTCACGTTCCTCGACGTGTGATCTGTGTCGTTCGCTTGTCAACTCGTCTCCAACGCTTGCGGCCCACTGTTTTTTCTTTTTATGGTTAATTATTAACTCAAACTGACCGAAAACCGGCATATTTTGACACAACTATAGTCCATAAGGGATGTTACAGTATTCTCAAAAAGGCCGTAAAATGGCTCGCCCGAAAGGGCGAATCCTCAATTTTACTCTTTACTCTTTGATTTTTAATCTCTCAAACTGGCCGTCGGTCAGTTTGAGTTATTAAACCGTCTTTCGATGGGACTGCAAACGGTAAAATGTTCCATTTTTTTCAAGACACGGCGTCCCGTCTGCGGTATCCTCTTAATCTCTGATGCAGATAAACTATTATCCAATAACGTTTGAACCGATTTTTCAGCAGCGGATCTGGGGCGGTCGGCGGCTGGCCGAGCTGTTCGGCAAGGCCCTGCCCGATGACGTTCCCATCGGCGAAAGCTGGGAACTGGCGGATTTGCCCAACGGCCGTTCGGTCGCTGCCAATGGCCCGCTGGCCGGACAAACGCTGACCGCTATTTTACAGCAGCACGGCCATGCTGTTACAGGAAAGCCGAATTTTACCGGACCTTTTCCCCTGTTGATTAAACTGCTGGACGCCGAGGAGGTACTCAGTGTACAGGTCCATCCCGACGCCGAGGCCTGCCGAACCATGGGCAAAGGCGAACCGAAAACCGAGTGCTGGTATATCGTGGACGCCCGGCCCGGCGCCGTGATTTATAAAGGCCTCAAACCCGGCACGACGCGCGACGCTTTTGTCGAGGCGATACACGACGGCACGTGCGCCGAGTTGCTCAATCGGGTGCCGGTCGAGGTCGGCCAGTGTCATTTTCTGCCGTCGGGGATGTGCCATGCCATCGGGGCGGGACTGGTCATCGCCGAGATTCAGCAGCCCTCGGATACGACGTATCGCGTCTTTGACTGGAATCGCATCGACAAGGCCACCGGCCGTCCGCGTCAACTGCATATTGACGAAGCGCTGCACAGCATCCGATTTGACGACGACCCGCCGCTTGCGCCGACCACGGTCGGCCGGCTCGTGGACGCCGCGGAATTTAAGGTCGATAAAGGCCATCAGACGCCCGGCTGCGAAGCGCTGCTCAAGGCCGGTACTATGCGAGTCCTGCTGATTCTGACCGGAAGCGGAACAATCGTCTCTGAGACGGCCGAGACGGTCGATTTTTCAGCCGGACAAACCCTGCTCATCCCCGCGGCGTATGAAGGCGTACTTCAGTTTAAGCGGGATTGTGAGTACTTAACCGTAACCCTGTAACCCCCGATGACACAAGCCGTTGTAGGCGCTTGACATGACGGTCTGCTCGTTATACAATGTTTTATAGAAATGTAAGATCGTTTTTGTGTCTTTTCTTAGGAGTCGAGAAAACGTGCTGAAAGTCAGTGAAAACCCGCCAATGGTCTGGCCGGAAGATCAATCAATCGCCGATTTTGTCGGCACATGGTGGGTTGCCCATACCAAAGCCCGCAACGAAAAGGCCATGGCCTGGCAGTTGGTCAATAAGCGGGTGCCCTATTTTCTGCCGATGACCTGGAAGGTCTCCCGTAAAAGCGGACGGACGCTTCGCTCGCTGCTGCCGCTGTTTCCGGGATATGTCTTTTTCTGCGGCGGCCAGGCTGAACGGCTTGAAGCCCTCAAGACCAATCGCGCCGCCGCGATTATCCCGGTGGTTGATCAGGTTCGGCTGGTGCGTGAATTGCAGCCGATTGAAACTGTCCTTCAGCTTGGCAAGCCCGTCGTGCCGCACGATTATCTCAAGGTCGGCCAGCGCTGCCGCGTCATCGCCGGGCCGCTGATGGGTACCGAAGGGCTGATCGTACGGACTCCCAAGGAAACCCGACTGGTACTGCAGGTCGAGATGCTCGGCCAGGCAGCCAGCGTCGAAATTGATTATGATATGGTCGAAAAAATCGATGACTGACCCGCTGCGATGAGGTTATCATCGAAAACCGCAAGGCGATTAAGGAGAATCAGCAATGGCACACATAATCTGGATCATCGTCATCATCGGGGCGTTGATTGCGCTGTGGGGGATTTCGGCGGTACTTAAACCGGATTGGATGAAACGGTTTATCACCTTCACGGCGGCGGGCAATCGCTGGCGTCTGGCCGCGGCGGCCAAGGTGGTTGTTGGCGTGGTCTTTTTGATTTTAGCAACCTCAAGCCGCATTCCCTGGGTCCTTATCGTCGTCGGCATCCTGACCGCCGGCGGCAGCATTATCGCCCTGACGCTCAAACCCGAAAAAATGCAGGCGATGATGCACTGGTGCCAGCAACGGCCGCTCTGGATGTATCGATTATGGGGTGTCGTCGCCGTTCTGTTCGGTGCGTTGATTATTTACGCCGGCTGGCCGAAATAAGAACCTCCGCCGCCGTCCACCGCCGAACGGCGGCGTTGGCCGGGGTTTATTGCGAACAGCCGCAATCGATGCCGTGGGGGTTGGCATTGACATCGCGGCGAACGGCGACAATACTCGTAT
>DSDR01000368.1 GCA_011048645.1 Phycisphaerales bacterium | reverse complement strand
TGGGGACGCTGACTTTTTCGCGCGACCCCATTTTGCAGGGGGCGGTTCCAAGCGGGCTGCAGGCACACTGGAGTAAGAATCAAGTCGCGCTGCACTGGTGGGGCGCCGCCTACGCGACCGGTTACCATATCAAACGCTCAACGGCATCGGGCGGGCCGTATTCGATTGTCGGGACGATTGACGACGCCGAGGGCGTCCTTGAAACCCGCTTTGTGGATGATACCGTCGTTAAAGGGTCCGATTATTACTATGTGGTTTCAGCCATAACACCGTCCGGCGAAACGGATAACAGCCAAGAGCTGGCGGTCAAACAAATGCTCGTAACGCACTATACGTTTGACGGGCACGCCAATGATGTGGCAGGCGACCGTCATGGCATACTGCACGGCGGAAGCGCCGGTCTGCCGACCTATGTTGCCGGCTGCGGCGGCGGACAGGCTATCAACCTCAACGGTGTTGATGATTACGTCTAGCTTCCGGTCGGTATCGCCAACTATCGAGACATCACCATTGCGACATGGGTTTATTGGAACGGCGGCGGCCAATGGCAGCGGATATTCGATTTCGGCGCCGAAATTGAAAAAAATATGTGGATTTCGCCGCGTTCCGGTTCCAACACCCTGCGTTTTCATATCACTACGACACGCAGCGCAGACGGCAGCGGCACACTGGACGGCCCCATGCTCCCGACCGGACAATGGTCGCATGTGGCGGTGACCTTCAACGGCGATGTGGCCACGCTGTATCTGAACGGCGCACCGGTGGATACCCAAATCATCGATACCGTCGCGCCGCTGTTCAGCCAGGTATATTGCTATCTGGGGCGCAGTATGTGGAACGCCGACCCGATGTTCAATGGGCGGATCGATGATTTTCGGATTTATAATTATGCCGTGTCCGGCTCGGATATCTGGACGCTATGGGGCGGCAGCGCCGCGGCTCCGCCGCAATTTCAGAAAGACCCGATTGAACTGCCGAACGCAGTTCAGGACGTCTCTTATACAGGGCAGACGTTGGCCTCGAAAACAGCGCCCGGCGGCAGCGGCACGCTGACGTTCAGCAAACTGTACGGACCGGACTGGCTCAAGGTGGCCGCCAACGGCACGTTGATAGGCACACCGGCCAACAGCGATGTGGGGCTGAATTATTTTGTTGTGCGGGTCAGAGACGGCAACGGCGCCACCGACGACGCCGAATTGACCATTGAGGTTCAGAACGTCAACGACGCGCCATTCTGGAAGAGTGATCCTGTCCTCAAATCAGGCGTTACACAGGGCAAGCCGTTGAACGATACGCTGGTCGATGACGCCGACGATATCGATTTGGAGGTGGATCCGAATGAGGCATTGACCTTCTGCCAGCTCGACGGGCCGCAATGGCTGACGATTTTGCCGGACGGACGACTGGGCGGCCTTCCGTCGGCGGGCAATATCGGAGCCAATGCCTTTACCGTGCGGGTCAGCGATGCCTATGGTCAATATGCGGACGCCGAGCTGATTATTCCGGTTTATAACCATTTTATGCGGTCCTATTATCCGTTCGACGGCGATTTGACCGACAGGGTATCCGGTTTTCACGGCGTCGCGTCCGGAAATCCCGATTATGTGGGGGGCAAATACGGGCAGGCGATTCGATTGGACGGCGTCGAAGATTTCGTTACACTGCCCGCCGGTGCGGCAGATTATGAAGCCTTTACCATAGCCGTATGGGTGTATTGGTATGGCGGAAATGTCTGGCAGCGGATTTTTGATTTCGGCAATAACACCGACCAATATATGTTTCTGACGCCGCGCTCCGGCGACAATACGCTGCGGTTTGCTATCAAAAATCAGGGCGGTGAACAGCGTGTTGAGACGTCGCCATTACCGGCCAATCAGGCCGCACATATCGCTGTTACGTTAAGCGGCAATACGGCGAGACTGTATGTCAATGGGGCGCTCAAGGCGTCAAACAACAACATCACCCTCACGCCCGCCGATTTTCAGCCGTCCCTCAATTATATCGGCAAGAGCCTCTGGGCGGCTGATCCGTTGTTTCACGGTCTGATCGATGAATTCAGAATTTATGATTACGCGATGCCGTCTGAAGAAATCGTCGCGTTGTTTGAAAACAGAATCACAATGAACACGCTGAGGAATATCGTTCAGTGGTGGCTCAGTTCCAATTGCCCGTTGTTTCATTCATGCGGCAGCGCTGACCGAAACAAGGACGGGGTTGTTGATTGGCTGGATTTTGCCGATCTGACAAGTTCGAATGCGCATTAAAATACCCCGTCGGCGACTGAGTAAGGCCGCCGGCGGGGCGAAAGTGACTGTTTTTAATGATGCTTAACAGCGTGTCTGACTACGGCAGACAATCCGGTACGATGCCGCATTCGAGCCAATCGGCCGCAAAGATGGCAAAGTCGCGAATGTCCACAATGCAGTCCTCGTTCAGATCGAACATAGCATCCGGCCTCAGGCCCTGAACGCAGGCCGTCTTGTCCGGCGCATCGGTGGTGTAATTCACGGCGATGTCCAGCTCATTGAGTGCGTAATTGTAAATCTGCACATCGTCCAGATCGCCGTTCATCCATTCCCGGCCGGCGCCTTCAAAACCGTTACCGCCCAGACACAGCATCACATCCAGCGCGTCGCCGAGCTGGAAATTGCCGCTGGCGCGCAGTTCACCGTCAATATAAAGCGCACCGGTTGACCCGTCAAACGTGGCGACAATATACTGCCACTGATCGGCAACCAGGCCGTTGTTGACGGCGACTAGGCCGCGCGGGCTTTCGAGCCACAGATGCGGCTGATTGTTGGCTGTTGAAATTTGCCACCTGACCGTGTCATTGCCCCAAGCGTCCATTGAGCGTTTGGCAATGAAACCCTGCCACGTGCCGTTCGTGCCGGCCCATTTCAGCCAGAAGCTGACCGTCAATTGACCGGAGAACTCCGACGGACTCCACGTGCCGGCCCTGGCCCAGCTTTCCGTGCTCGGCGCAGCGCCGCTCTGACGCAGAATGCTCACGGCGTCGCCAAGCTGGCCTTCGACAAACGTCGGCACGCTGTTCGGCTCGGCGTGACGGCCTTCGCCGCTGACATCCAGATACAGCCCTTCGACGGGGTCGTAGTCCTGTTCATCCAGCGTCCAGTGGGCCACCAGCCGACGGATACCCAGCCGGACCACGTCCGTATAGACGGCACGATCAATGCCGGCCTCATTGGCCACTTTGCAGTAATAATATCCTTCGTCATCGACCTGAACATCCGTTAAGATCAATGTCGCATTATCCATATTCAGATCGGTCAGCGGAATATCATTTTCCTCGTCGCGTTCGGCGCCGACCGCCTTGAACCATTGATAACTGGCCGGCGAGATACTTTCAACGGAAACCGAAAATTCCACCGTTTCGCCTGCATCAACAAGAGCGCTGTCCGGATGCTCGACAATCACCGGAAGCGAGACGCGCGAACCGAACGCCCAGATCGGTCCGACAAAATTATTCGGGTCGCCCGACGGATACGGCTGGCCCGTCCCGTCGTCAATCCCTTCCTCGATTTGCCACAGATACCATCCGTCAAAATCCAGACCGGTCGCAATATATTCCGCCGGATCGTCAACGGCCGGTATCGCGTCAACATAATACAGATTGGCGTCGTTAATCATCTCATCGTTCTGGTTTTGGCTCATATACAGGTAATGCACCAGAATCTGATCCCACACCAGATCAGGATCTTCCGGATTCCTGCCGGTGCTCCACTGCAGGACGGCGGTGACTTTGTCTCCGTCGCGCTGGCCGTAGTTTTCCTGTCCATTGGCCGGTACCGGATCAAAGGCATACCCCAACGGCGCATGGATAAACTCAATCGGATCCAGCACTCGTTCGGTAAACCGAATATCATCCATATAGCCGTTGATGTGATCGACATTGCTGCCATTATACCAGCCGCGACCAAACGTCCAGTTGCCGCCAGCTCCGCCGTTGGGCACCATCAAGGCGTTGTTGGTGTCCGTTCGCAGATCAAAAACGCCGACATTCTGATAGCCGCTGCCGTCCAGCGAATCGGCATAGACTCGAACCTGCGTGCCGGTGCAGACGACCGCCAAATGATACCACTTGCCCGGTTCGGGAACCAGCGTGGTGTCCAGTTCATAGCGTGCGCCTTCGACCGGCGCAAAATTCACACGGATCACGTTCAGCCCGGCGCCTTGCTTTTGCAAATAGAATGTCGCTGCATTATCAATCCGGCTGCCGCCCCGAAGGGACTCTCCGTCTCGGCCGATCAGCGTCCACCAGTTGCCGGTCGCATACTCTTCCAGCCGAAATGATACTTCAATCGTCCATTGCAGCGGCGACCACGTGTTCAGCGCCAGCGCATCTTCATTGGTGGTATAGCCGTCCTGATGGTTGTCGGCATTGCGCATTGCCAGCCCTTCGCCCGTCGGCGTCTCATCGGTAAATGACGGGCCCCAGTAAACGTTCCAGCCCCGCATCAGATAATTGTTGACAAGATCATATGAGCCGCCTGAACCGTTCGGCTGGCCTTCCGGCGTAAAGGGCTGGCTGGCCACGCCGTCTTCAAAGTCCCACCAGGCAATTGTCGTGGCCATCGATGGGACCACGATCAGTAAAACCATCATCGTTAACAGAAATCGTTTCATGATTTCTCCTTTCGATTTATCATATTGAGTTCTCATCTCATTTGCTTTTACTCAC
>DSDR01000294.1 GCA_011048645.1 Phycisphaerales bacterium | reverse complement strand
GGATTATTGAATGTAATGGATAATGCCACCGGCCGAAAACTTTACAGCGTCAATTTCTCGCGGGTCAGACGGTTTGCTACAAAAATGGATGAACCCAGACTCTATGTCGCCGATAAAAGCGGCCGCATTGCAGGAATTACGGTGAAATAACACCGAACTCGGCTCTCGGACGGGACTTTTTGGCGGATGGATAATAGGGATGATAGTTTGATTCGAGTTATGGAAAGGAAACCAGCGTGAATATATCTATCAAACGGGCGTTGATCAGTGTATCGGACAAAACCGGTTTGACGCCGTTTGCCAAGGCGTTAAGCGAGATGGGGGTAACGATCATCAGTACCGGCGGCACGGCCAAAGCGCTGACGGAGGCGGGCGTTCCCGTCGTCAGCGTCGATTCGGTGACCGGCTTTCCGGAGATGATGGACGGCCGCGTCAAAACATTACACCCGAAGATTCACGGCGGCCTGCTGGGGCTGCGAGACAAAGCCGATCACGTGGATGCGATGAACACCCACGGCATTGAACCGATTGATTTAGTGTGCGTGAACCTGTACCCCTTTGAAAAGACCGTTGCCAAGGCCGATTGTTCTTTTGAAGAGGCCATTGAGAATATCGACATCGGCGGGCCGAGTATGGTCCGTTCGGCGGCCAAAAACCATAAATTTGTCACCATCGTAACCAGTCCGTCCCAATATGACGAACTTGTGGCGGAGATGAAATCCAAAGACGGGGCGACCGGTTTGCCGCTGCGTCAGAAACTGGCGCGAGCAGCCTTTTCACTGACGGCCTCGTATGACGCCGCTATCGCACAATATCTGACGCGGCAAGCCGGCGAAATGTTTCCCGAACGGCTGTCAGTGGCTTTGCACAAAGAACAGGAACTGCGTTACGGTGAAAATCCCCATCAGCGCGGCGCATTTTATCGCCTGCCCGACAGCCGCGAGGTCAGCGTCGGCAATGCGAAGCTCCTGCCCGGCGGCATGCCCATCAGTTTCAATAATCTGATGGACGCCAATGCGGCATTTGAACTGGTCAAAGAATTTGACGAACCGGCGGCCGTGGTGGTCAAACATATGAATCCGTGCGGCTGTGCGGTCGATGCGGACATTTGTAAAGCCTACGAAAAGGCCTATCTGGGCGATGTGGTCAGTGCGTTCGGCGGTATTGTCGCGCTGAACCGAACGGTCGATAAAGAACTGGCGACGGTCATTATGGAATCGTACGCCCGGTTCGGAAAAGCCAAAGGCGCCGCGGGCTTTTTTGCTGAAGTCATTATTGCGCCGTCCTATGAGCAAGAAGCGGTCGAAGTGATCCGCACCCTCAAAGCGTGGGGACAGCGCGTCCGTCTGCTCGAAACCGGTCCGATTGATCGAAAACAGGTGGATGTGCATCAATACGATGTCCGCTGTCTAGTTGGCGGGCTGCTCTTGCAGCAGCGCGATCTGATCGGTTGGGAACCGAATGCACTGACATTTCCGACGGCGGCCAAGCCCACCGCCGAGCAGATTGAGGATTTACGCCTTGCCTGGCTGTGTGCCAAACACGTCAAGAGCAACACGATTACGCTCGTCAAAGGCCGGACGCTGGTTGGCGTCGGCGCCGGGCAGATGAATCGCGTCGAATCGGGCCTGATCGCCCTCAAACAGGCAGGCGACCAGGCCCAAGGAGCAGCCATGGGATCGGACGCCTTTTTCCCGTTCCCCGATAATGTTGAAAACGCCGCTCAAGCGGGCATTGCCTGTATTGTCCAACCCGGCGGATCGAAGAAAGACGACGAGGTCATCGCCTGTGCGGACAAATTCGGCATCGCCATGGTCTTTACCGGAAAGCGTCATTTCTATCATTGATATACAAATGGGAAATAGACCCCCTTTTTTTAATACCCTTTTCAGGTCGTCGCGAGCCGCTGTCGCCGGAATGATGGCGCTGACGCTCCTTGGCATAGGCTTAATGTTTTTACAGTTGAGCTATCCGGAGCTGAAAAGCGTTCATGAGGCGCGTGTGGTCGTTACTGCCGAGAATATGGTTCGGCGGGGGGATTGGGTGGCGCCTGTTTTCAACGACGAAATTCGCCTCGAAAAGCCGCCGCTGCCGTATTGGGTCGTCGCGGCGACACGCACGATTGCCGGTTCAATGGAAGAGCCGGTGTTCCGTTTGCCCTCGGCGGTAATGGGAGCAGCGGGGGTGTTGCTGGCGGCGCTCTGTGCCCGACTGATGTTTGGGCGAAATGCGGCTCTGTTGGCGGGGGTGTTTACCGCATTGATGCTGATGTATGTCATCGAAGCCCGGCTGGCGGAAGTGGATATTTATTTGACGTTTTGCGTTACCGTCTGTCTGTTTCTGATGTGTCATATTTGTTTTGGAACACACCGGCGGGATTGGGTGTGGTTGCTGTTGGGGGCGGCGGTCGCGGCGGGGGGGCTGGCCAAGGGACCGGTGATTTTTATCTTTGCTGTGCCGTTGATTCTGTTGGGTTGTCTATTATATCCGGACAGACGGCCGAAAGCGATTTGGTTTGTCGGGTGTTTGGGGGTGTTTGCGATCTTGTCGGCAATTTGGCCGCTGCTGGTGATTCAGCGAGTAGGCTGGGATACCGTCAGGGATGTGTGGTTTTCGGATATCATGCGCAATGTCGCAGAATACACACGCCAGCGCAGGCCATGGCATTTTTATTTGACCCGCTATTTAATGGTGGCGTTCCCCTGGTCGGTACTGGCCGGCGCTGCGGCGCTGTTGCCGTTCTGGAAGGAAGTGAAAGCGAACCGTACATTGTGGCGTAAGACGCTTTTTCTTGTCTTGTCCATGGCTACGGTGATTCTGGCGTTCTCATTGGTTCGCAAAAAGAAAATTGACTACCTCGTCCCGCTGGCGCCGATTATCGGTATTCTCATCGCAGCGGCGTGGGACATCATCCGTGATAATATGGCGCGTCGGACGCCGGCGGCGCGAGCCAATCGAATCCTGCTGTCGGCGCAGGCGATTTTGTTTATCGCCATGGGAGCCGTGGCGTTGGTGTATTCATTTTTTGATCCGCTCAACAGGACGGCGCTGATGATACTGGCCGGGATCGGGTTGTGTCTGGGGGGAGCGGCGGGCGTCTATTTTATCAACAAAAATATGCCGACGGCGGCGTTAATGGGACAAGGGGCAGGCTTTTTGTTGTTCGGGTATTTACTGTTCGGCCTGTTCGTTCCGCAGGAAAACGTGCGCATCTCTCCGGCGCGATTCTGCTCGGCGGCCAGGGAAGTCATCGACGATGCGCCGGTGGTCTATTTCAAAGGCCGGGACGATACGCTGGTGTATCATCTGGACAGAACAATCCAACGGGTTGGTTCGACGACGGAATTGCGGACGTTTTTGGATCAGCATCCTGACGCTTTTGTCCTTGTACGGCACCGATTTCTCGATGAAGCACAATCCGTCGCCGAACATATTGTCTTTCATCATCCGCGGATGCGCGATCTGGAGTTGCCCCTGCCGGAGTTTCCCTTCGGCAATGAGGACGATGAAGCCCACGAAGAAGAGGTTCTCGGAGATACGGGATATTATTATAACATCTATATTCTGAAGGCAGGGCGGTGGGACGCGCCGCCGCGCATCTTCGATACCTATGAGGTTGAAGCGCCGAGTTGGCTGACTGCCGAATTCTTATGGGTCGGCTTTGGTCTGATTGCGCAAACGATGTTTTTTATGCGGTTCCTGGTGCAGTGGATCGCCTCGGAAAAAGCAAAGCAAAGCGTTGTGCCCGTGCTTTTTTGGTGGCTCAGCCTCAGCGGCGGACTGATGCTGCTGACCTATGCGATCTATCGTCGCGACCCGGTCTTTATCTTCGGCCAATCGACAGGGGTGTTTATCTATTTGCGCAATTTGTGGCTGATCTACGGATATAAAGAACCCACGGCCGGGGCCGTGAGGGAAAAATCGGATGTGCTGGAAGAGTCCGTAGCGTTTCAGAACCACGGAGCGTCAGACTGATTGAGGACGTTATATGACCGCGGACAAGCTTGTGAACGATATTGAACTTTCGCTGGTGATTCCCGCTTATAATGAGCAGGACACCATAGAACCCTTGCTCTCGCGGATCGCCGAAGTATTCGAAGAGACCGATTATTCCTTTGAAGCCATTGTGGTGGATGACGGCAGTACCGACCGGACGCTCGAACTGCTCAAGTCCGCTAAAAATAAAAAATCCTGGCTCCGAATTCTTACCTTCGACCGCAATCACGGCCAGACCGCCGCGATGTGCGCCGGCTTTCGAGCCGCCGGCGGGCGTATCATCGCCACACTGGACGCCGACTTGCAGAACGACCCGGCGGAGGTGCCGCGTTTGATGGAAATGCTCAGCGACGAAGTCGATGCCGTGGTCGGTTGGCGTCAGAAGCGACAAGACCCCTGGCTGCGCAGGGTCTCGACCAAAATTGCCAATGCCGTTCGCAATTGGCTCTCCGGCGAGTCGATTCATGACTCGGCCTGTTCACTAAAGGTCTATAAACGCTGTTGTCTGGAACGCGTTGCGCTTTTTGAAGGTATGCACCGCTTTATGCCGACGCTGGTCAAGATGCAGGGCTATCACGTCATTGAGGCGCCGGTTTCGCACCATCCGCGTTACGCCGGACAGGCCAAATACGGGGTTTGGAATCGCGTGTTTAAGGCTTTTTTTGATTTGCTGGCGGTGCGTTGGATGAAAAAAAGGGTTTTGCGCTATCGCGTCAGAGAAATTGAG
>DSDR01000125.1 GCA_011048645.1 Phycisphaerales bacterium | reverse complement strand
GGAAAAATTTGCGGTTGAGTTTGGCGTTCATTGGGGTATAGTGGGGGCAGATTGGGATCATCGAACAGTATGACATCCTCAAACCACATGGAGACGCGATATGAACTATCTTGCGGTCGATCTGGGAGCCGAGAGCGGACGGGTCATGATAGGAACCATTCACGACGACAAACTCATCCTGCGTCAGGCGCATCGTTTTGCCAACGGGCCGGTTGAGGAAAACGGCTCGCTGAAGTGGGATTTCGAAAAGCTGATGGGCCAAATCAAGGCCGGGCTGAAAATGGCCATTGCCGAGTGCAAAGGCGACGTGGCCGGCATCGGCGTCGATAGCTGGGGTGTGGATTTCGGTCTGCTGGACAAGAACGGCAGATTGCTCGAAAAACCCTACCATTACCGCGACAGCCGTACCAACGGAATGATTGAGAAGGCCTGTGAGTTGATGGGGCGCCGCGCGCTGTACGACAACAGCGGCATTCAGTTTTTGCCGTTTAACAGCGTCTATCAATTGTTGGCGATGCGAACCGCCGGCGATCCGGCACTGGAAAAGGCCGACAAACTGATGTTTATTGCCGATCTGGTAGCGTATCATTTGTGCGGACAGGTGTTTGCCGAGTACAGTCTGGCCAGCACCTCGCAGATAATGGATATGCGCACGGGCCGATGGTCTCAGGCGATTCTTGAGGCCCTGGACCTGCCTGAACACCTGCTGCCTGCGATCCTGCCGACCGGCACGGTGCTGGCCAAATTGACCGAGGCGACGGCCAAAGAGCTGGGTTGTGAGCCGATTCCGGTGATTGCCACCGGTTCGCACGACACGGCCTGTGCGGTGGCGGGCGTGCCGGCGAGAAAGGATACCGATTGGGCGTATCTGTCCAGCGGTACGTGGAGTCTGATGGGCATCGAAACGCCCAACGCCGTGATCAATGACACCACCTATGAGTTTATGTTCACCAACGAAGGCGGCGTGGGCAATACGATTCGCCTGCTGAAAAATATTATGGGCCTGTGGCTCGTGCAGGAATGCCGACGTCAGTGGCAGCGTGAAGGCGACACGCTGGATTATGCACAATTGACTGAACTGGCCAAAAAAGCCAACCCCTTCGTCGCAAAAATCGACCCGGACTACGGCGACTTTCTGGCCCCCGGCGATATGCCGGAAAAAATCAACCGCTATCTTGAAAGCACCGGCCAGCAGCGCATCGATGACAAGGGACAGATGGTTCGAGTCATTCTCGAAAGTCTGGCGCGGCGCTATCGGCAGACGCTCAAGCAGCTTGAAGAACTCAAAGGCGGCCCGATTGATGTCTTGCACATGGTCGGCGGCGGCATTCAAAATGAGCTGCTCAATCAACTGACCGCCGACGCGACCGGCTGTACCGTCATTGCCGGGCCGGTGGAGGCGACCGCCGGCGGCAACATCCTGGTGCAGGCGATGGCGTCCGGGCAGATTCCTTCGCTGCAAGCGGCCCGCGAGGTAATGGCCAACTCCGTCGAGATGAAAACCTATAAGCCCGACAATACCGAAGCGTGGATGTAGGATTCAGAATTCAGAATTCAGAATTGAGAATGTAGGATTGAAAATTTCAAATTGTGGAAGACGTAGGCACTTTTGTCAAGCTCATTGAGAGCGGCTATCCGTGTCTGTCCATCGTCACGCACGAGGAGCATGAAGCGCTGGATGTCGTTCGGCGGGCGGCCAGGAATCTCGAATATCAGATGCGGGTCTGGTCGCTCGGTCTGGGGATGCGCAACGGACTGAATCCGCTCGATCCGCCCGATACCCAACTCCGCGCGCCTGAAGCGGGTCTGCTTGCGTTTTCTCGAATGCCCACCAAAACCGTCTGTGTCGCACTGGATATCGCGCCGCTGCTGAATTCATCGCTGGTGCTGCGGGCGCTGCGCGACACAATTCATCACGTTGAATTGAACAAAAATGTGCTCGTGCTGGTGGACAGCGAAGACAAGCTGCCCGATGTCATCACGTCTCACGCACGCAGTTTTGAACTGTCGCTGCCGACGGATGCGGAGCTGGATATGCTGGTGCGTTCTACGGTGCGGGAAATCTTTCATCGCACCCCGCTGGAAATCGGCATCACCAAAAGCGGACTGGCGGCGATTGTCCGCAATTTGCGGGGGCTTTCACCGCGACAGGCACGGCAGTTGATTTATGATATCACCGTTTCCGATAAGCGGCTGGACGACAGCGATGTCAACAAGATCATCGCCGGCAAACGTCGGCTGCTGCAATCGGACGGGTTGCTCGAATATGTGGAGGCGCCGCTGACGATGGATGAAATCGGCGGGATGGTGAATCTGAAGGAATGGCTCCGGCTGCGTAAAAACGCCTTCAGCGAACAAGCCGCCCGATTCGGCCTGACGCCGCCGCGCGGCGTCCTGATGCTCGGCGTGCAGGGCGCCGGCAAGAGCCTGTGCGCCAAGGCCATCGCCACGGCCTGGCAGCAGCCGTTGTTTCGGCTTGACTGCGGCACGCTGTACAACAGTTACGTCGGCGAATCCGAACGCAACCTGCGAAAAGCCCTCAGACAGATTGAGGCGATGGCGCCGGCGGTGCTGTGGATCGACGAGATCGAAAAGGCCTTTGCTTCCGCCGCCAGCCAAAGCACCGACGGCGGTCTGAGCAAGCGGATGTTCGCCACGCTGCTGACCTGGATGCAGGAGCACGCCGAGCCGGTCTTTCTGGTGGCCACCGCCAACGACATCAACGCATTGCCGCCGGAACTGCTGCGTAAGGGGCGGTTTGATGAGATCTTTTTTGTCGGGTTGCCGGGGCCGCAGGCCCGCGAAGCGATTTTCCGGATTCATCTGTCCAAACGCAACCGTGCGGCCGAGCCATTCGATATCGCCCGTCTGGCTGCGGCGGCCGAAGGATACAGCGGCGCCGAGATCGAGCAGGCCGTGCTCTCGGCCCTGCATGAGGCCTTTGATAAGCAGGTTCCCCTCGATACGGAGCTGCTGGAAAAGACGCTGCGGGCGTCGCCGCCCATTTCCGTAACGCGGGCCGAAGAAATCGCCGCCCTGTGCCAATGGGCGCAGGGCCGCTGCGTCCCGGCAGATTGACATATTCACGCCACATATGGAAAAAGCGGGTAACGGGTTTTCGATGGAAACGTCTAAAAGAAGAATTCAGGCAGTTGTTCCGAGACCTCGACAAGACCCGCTTTGTTTTGTATTTCGTTCCGACACAGCCGACCGACTGATAAGGGATCATTTTCAAGACCCCGTCCGGATTTGTCAAACAGCCGATTGCCATGCAAAATTTCGGTGTCCTCGGCGTCGGTCTGTCCGATAATCCTTTAGCTCTTAAGCCCAAAAAACCCTCGCAGGCTTCAGTCTGATCCATATTCATACACTCACTGCCCGCCGGCTTGTTTGAGAGCGTCGGTTATGGTATAATACAACCAGCCGAACGCAACCACCCCGGCCGCTTCGCGGCCACCCCTCCTTTCAAAGGAGGGGAGCTGAACAATAGCGCGGCGGCGCGAGCCGCCCGATCAGGCGTAACGCCGTGGGTATCGCTATCCGGCCGCTCGCGCGGCTCGGCTTTTGGGGTAGCTGATGGTGTTTTTTTGGGGATGTGATGAATTTATGGCTTGAGACAATCGGGGTGTTCGCTGTCGCGGCGACGGGGATGCTGCTGGGGCATATTGCCTCGCGCAGCGGGTCGTTGTCGCGCACGGCGGCGCTGGCAGTCACGTTCCTGCTGGTGGGGCTGGTTCTGGTCGGACGATTCCCGATGGTGGTATATCGCTGGCCGGCGCTGTATCCGCTGGCGGCCGGTCGCGTGCGGTTTGTGCTGCTGGTCTTTGCGGTCACGCTGGGGCTTAGCGCGCCGCTGGCTCAACTGACCCGTCCAGGCGTGCGGATGCTGACGTGTGTGATGATGGCGCTATTTGTTTCGGCGCTGACGATTTTTCCGTTTGTCGGCCCGGCGGCGGTGCAGGGGCAGTTGGCTACGCTGTACAACCAATGGGATGCCGACCAGGTGTGTCGTCAATCTCAGCCGTTTACCTGCGGGGCGGCGGCTGCGGCCACCGCGCTTCGGCGGCTGGGGATTGAGGCCGACGAAGGGGAACTGGCCGTGGCGGCGCGCACCAGTCCGATGATCGGTGCGTCGGTCTGGACGCTGTATCTGGCGCTGAACGAGCGATACAGTCCGCAGGGCGTGTCCTGTTCATTCAGCTTGTTTGAAAGGCTCGATGCGGTTCCCCAGGACGGTGTGATGTTGGCGGTGATGCGCGACAGTGTCTTCGGCGACCATTGTGTGGTCGTCCTGGAGATAACCTCGCGCGGCGTGACCATCGCCGATCCGGCGCAGGGACTGATGCGTCTTTCGATGGAACAATTCTTCCGGTCCTGGCGCGGCAGCGGCATTGTCCTTCGAAGACCGGCCGCGGCATAACGTCAACAACTCAGGGGCAGACCGTGTATGTCTGCCCCTGACATATCCCACAGTTTAACGACAGTCCCCTTGACCGCTCCTTCGGGACGCAATAGCGCGGCGGCGCGAGGGCGCCCGATAGGGGATGCGGATAGATGTGGCGTTTTCCAAATACGCTACATTATCCGGCCGCTTGCGCGGCTCGGCTATTGTACGTTGACGCAACGCAACAATCCGGCACAACAGCGCGGCGGCGCGAGCCGCCCGATAGGGCATGCGGATGTATAGGGCGTTTTCCAAAAACGATACATTATCCGGCTGCGTGCGCGTCTC
>DSDR01000304.1 GCA_011048645.1 Phycisphaerales bacterium | reverse complement strand
TGCTTCTGTTCTTTTTCGGCCATGCCCTTTTTGACCGCCTCGTCAAAAATCCGTTCCGCTTTTTCCTTGGTCATCGTCAAGGCCCCCATCCCCGCCATCATCAGTTTATCCAGTGTCTCAAACATAAGCGACTCCCGTATCGTGGATTGAAACTGTCAAACTCCGCCGCGGCCGCCCCGCAACGTCTGAACCGATTATACCACAGCAAAAACAGACCTGCAAGCCAAACAAAATCAACAAGAAAAACTGTCTCAGTTGACCCGCTTACCTCAAAAATCGTTTTCAAGGAGGGGGAAAGTCAATGATCATTCGGCTTGTTCTGTAGATAATCAGCGCCGGATGAGGTCTTGCGGTTTTGTGGTTTCGGTGACGACGGCCTTGAGAAAACGGGAGGTGATGAGTTGTTCGAGTCTGTCGATTTGGTCGGGCGTCAGGTCTTTTGTGCTGATTTGTCCGCCGGCGTAACTGGGGTGGCCGCCGCCGGTGCCTTTGCGGGCGACAAGTCGATGCATCACGTTTTCGGCCGAGAGCCGTTCCTGTTCGGTGCGCAGCGACAGACGGAGCGTATCCTGACAAAACCCGTACACCATCACCCAATCGGTCAGGTCGTCGCGCAACAGCAGATCGGCCACTTCGGCAATCATATCGGCGTTTTCGATGGCGCCCAGATTGGTCACAATGGCGTTGCCGTACACCCGCGCCTGTTTGAGCGCATCCGAGAGCATCTGAAAATAATCACGCCGCACTTTGCCTCGCTGAATCGCGCTGAGCATCCGTAAATTGGCGGACGCAAACAGCTCTGTCAGCGCCTGAATGTCGGCCCGCGACACATCCCGTCCCAGATCCTGTGTGTCCGAACGAATGGCATACAGCATGGCCGTGGCCAGCGGCGTATCAATTTTAATATCCGCCGCTTTGAAATATTCATAGAGAATCGTCACCGTCGCCCCGTAATGACTGCGAATATCGGTAAATCGGCAATGGCGTGTGCGCTGACGGCAGGGATGGTGATCGATCACAATATCCGGCTCAATACCTGCCGGCAGTGAATTATTGCCCGTACCGGGTTGGGTGTCCACCATCGCAAACAATTCAAACGCCGTCGGGTCGAGCTGATCCAGCAAACGCAGGTTCAGACCGAGATACCTGACCAATGCCCGATTTTCGCCGCGGCCGACGGAGCCGCTGTGGGCAATGGAACACTGCACCTCAGCGAGCGCATTGGCCAACTTGCGAAGCGCAACCGCCGCAGCAATCGAATCGGGATCGGGGTTGTCCTGCATCACGATCAGCATCGTTTTATGATTTTCGAGCACCGCCTTAAGCTGATCGATTTTGGTCTTGGCCTTTTCCATTTGTTCGCCTGTGTCCTTTGCGGTTATTTGCCTTTACGAAACGGCCTGAAGATTCGCATCACGTCCGATCTGTTCGGAAATTTTCGCGGCGCCAGCTTGCCCTCGCTGACGCGGGCGACCTCCTCAATGGAATAAAATGCCTTGGGGTTATACATTTGAATAATTCTGATGACATCATTGACGGATTGTCTTTTGATAATTGTGAAAATCAATTTCATTGGACCAAAGGCGCCGCGTCCTTCCATACTCGTAACGCCGTATTTGCCCTGCTTGAGCGATTCAATCAATTGATCGGCGTTCTCATGGGTCATGATCCGCACCAGCACCACGCCCAGCGACATCTTTTCTGTCAGTGTAATCCCGACATAGTTGCCCAAGGCAAAGCCGGTGGCATAGGCCACATAACACATCGGATTGGACAGGTTCTTCATAATCTGCCCGATCGCCAGCAGCCAGATCAGCACCTCCCAAAACCCCGACGCCGCGGCCAGCAGCTTATACCCGCGAGAGACAAAAATCACCCGGGCCGTACCGAGACTGACATCGACAATGCGCGCCGAAAAAATCAGCAGCGGCAAAACAACCCATGCGTAAAAATCAGGATGGGCATTCAACCAGTCAAACAAAACAATACCCTTTCAGAATTATTTTCCGGACTTTTTTGAATTCAAAGCCATTTATTCTTTCGGAAAACATACAGCAACACACACACCGATGCAAGAATGATTCCCCAAAAGCCCCACGGATAGGCCCATCGCCAGGTCAGTTCGGGAAAATGCTCAAAATTCATCCCGAAAATACCGGTGATAAAGCTCAGCGGGATAAACACCGTCGCAATAATGGTCAACACCTTCATCGCGGCGTTCATCCGATTGCTCAGACTGGACAGATAGATATCAAGCATCCCCGAAACCACATCCCGAAAACTCTCAATAATATCCAGTATCTGCACGGCATGGTCATACACATCCCGCAGATAGACGCGCGTGGGCGGTTGGATCAGCGGCGAATCGGTGCGCTGCAGCGCGCTGAGCAGTTCCCGCAGCGGCCAGACGGATTTGCGCAGCAGCATCAGTTCCCGTTTCAAATAATGAATGGAATGCAGCGTCGCGTCGTCCGGGGCGGTCAACAGGCGTTCTTCAATGTCCTCTATCCTTTCCCCCATCGTTTCAAGGATGACAAAATAATGATCGACCACGGCGTCAATCAGCGCATAGGCCAGATAGTCGGCCCCGGCGTTTCGAATGCGGCCTTTACCGGTTCGCAGACGCTGACGAATCTGCTCAAACACATCGCCGACGGATTCCTGAAACGTAATCAGAATGTTATCGCGCAGGATCAAACTGACCTGCTCGCCGGTTACCGCCGCGTTGTCGGCGGTGTATTGAAGCATCCGAAGCACAATAAACAGATACGAGTCATATTCCTCATATTTGGGGCGCTGGCCGGGATGCACGATGTCTTCCAGCGTCAGCGGATGCAGACCGATGTGTTTGCCGATTCGCTCGGCCAGCGACACGTCGTGAACGCCGTCGATATTCAGCCACATAACGCCGGAGGAGGGGGGATGCTTAAAGCATTCATCGGCATGCTCGATGATGTGTTCGTCCAGCCTATCGGCTTCATACACAATGCGGGTGATGCGAATGGGCTGTCCGGTTCGGTCGCCGATATAGACGGGCGTACCGGGAGGCAGACCGGCCTTTTGGGCGGCGGGGGTGTAGAGTTTCGATTTTTTGCGTTTTTTGGACATCGGACTTACTCCTGAACATCGCTTGTTTCTTCAATTAAAACCCCGCGCTGGTTTTTCCACTCCCAGACCTGCACTTGTCCGTCCGGCTTGATTTTCAGGAAATTATTTCGCAAACCGACCCAGCAGCCGCTGTTGGCATACCATTGACCGAACAGGCCGGCGCGATGCGTATGACCGGCGACAAGGCAGTCATACCCCTTTTGAAGACGGTCTTTTTGGTAGAGCGCCAAAATACCTTTGACGCGAGCCGGGTCCTGTGTAGGGGTCAATGATTCCGATACGCTGTGATGCGGCTGGTCGGGTATGCCCTTCTCAAGCCAGTTGACCGAATTGTTCCACAGCCACATAAACACCCGGCTGACCTTCAGCAGTGCTTTTTCGGTCAGTCCCCCGGCCGAGAGCAGCGGCGAGCCTTTGCGGTCTTCGATGATGCCGGCCAGGATCGCCAGAATCCGCCCCCAGTGCGGCCGGCCGTCGCGATTGAACGGATCGACCTCATGGCCATGCATAAAACGAAACGTTCGCCCTCCGATGTGTCGTGAAAACGGGCCGCTCATCCGCTCAAAAAACGGGTGATTCAGCAGGCCCGTCCCAATCAGATCCGCCACGTCGGCGTCGTGATTGCCGACGACATAGACCGCGCCCATCCGGGCAAAACGCTCGACAAACGGCATCCGGTGGACCAGCACCCGCCCCACATTGGCCTGCCAAAACTCGAACAGATCGCCGAGAATGAACAATTCCGCTCCCTGAGCCTCGACATCATCCAGAAACAAAGAAAACTGCCGCTCCTTGCCGTCGGCGGCAAAATTATCCCGCGATCCCCCGTCGCCCATATGCAAATCGCTGACGACCACAATGTCTCTGGCTTTCGGCATCTTTTAAGATTCCAAACTGATATATGCAATTTTACCTCGTTACTATGCTAAAATCCTTTAACATGAGATTCAAGTATTTTCACAACAAACGTAAAATTAAAGGTGTATTTGTCCAATTCCCGCTGAACCAATACATCCCGCGCTGCCCCTGAGAGACCGCCATTATGGCTGCGTCGTCCCATCTTGAATGGCTTGAGGGAATGAATCAATCCTCTGTTGTGTCGAACTTTTCTTGTGTGTTCAGTCACATCGAACCGGTCGCGCGTTCAAAGGCCGCTTTGGCGATATGATAGTTCCACTGCGTTTCGACCAGAACGCTTTCTGCGCGGGACAAGGCGGCCTGGGCGTCCAGCAGGTCCGTAACGGTGCTTTTGCCGACTTCGTATCGCTGGCGCGTCAAACGCATACTTTCCCGGGCGTCTTTGACCAGGATATCGGCCGCATGCAGGGCCTCAAACGCCTCTGTCAGATGTGAATGACTTGTCCAGACCTCTTGCCGCACGGTCAGGACAAGCTGGCGGAGCTGAGCTTCTTCTCTCGACAGTTCACGACGTGTCCGATCCAATCGATGGCTTCGTTCAAATCCGGTAAACAACGGCAGTTCAAGACCAACTCCTACAGACCAATCCTCATCGCCGGGCCAAAATTCCGAATCCCGCCGGCCGTACCGTCCTATGGCTCGCAACACGGGACCAAAATCGCTTTGAGCGGCCGCCACATCGCTTTGAGCGCTGACGATACGCTGAAGGGCG
>DSDR01000071.1 GCA_011048645.1 Phycisphaerales bacterium | reverse complement strand
GATGACAATGGAATTTATTACTATTACCTTTCTCCAATCGGTGAACCCAATCTATTGGCAGATCCCAATTGCCGGCGATACGACGACATTGAATGTATAGTGTACTATAATAAAGACAACACGCGGACCAACCCTTGCAGCGTCCTGACTACATCCATCCTTTACGATCTCAACTCCAAAACTGCCTGGTTCACCAACATTCATCGCCCGGCTTTGCCTGAGGACGCCGCCCCATGAACCGCACATCATCGGCGTCACCGTTCACCGGTTTTTTTACCGTTCGACCCGTTCGTGTAGAAACGCACTGAAGGTGCAGTCTAACTACAGCCCAGGGCAACGCCCTGGGTAAGTCAGAAACGTTCCATCGGATTCGCTCTGAAAGAGCAGCATACCCTGCCGCCATCCTGTCCTTTCAGGGCGATGGTTGTCGCATGCATTTCCAACCTGCACCCGCAAGCTTCGCCTGAGGGCGCCGCCCGATAAACCGCACATCATCAGCGCTGCGTCCCATAACCTGTGCCCCGCAAACACCAAAAACTCCATCGGCAGACTCTTAATTTATGACGCCCCGACAGGCCGAATTGTTTTGTATGTTTTATAATGCATCAGGCTTCTTTGGGGGTAAAAGGTGTTTTTTAATACTGAAAAATACCTTTTCAAGATGAAAACCGCGGCGACACAAACAAGCCGCACCAAACAGAAAAACAAACGGACACCGCCGCCGGACGGAAAATTAATGGGCGGTCGGCAAAATCTTTTGCAGCAGATTAAGCCGAGCCAATCTTCTGACGACATCAGTACCGGCAGAACAACTGTAAAGAAAGGCATTGTGATGGCCAAACGGACAAAAAAAGTGAACAGACGCACGGCGGCGTTTACACTGATCGAGATTATAATCACTGTCGCGATTCTCGCCATCGTCGCGCTGATCGCCGTGCCCATGATGAGCGGCGCCGCCGATATGCAGGTCCGCAGCGCCGCCAACCGCCTGGCCGCCGACCTCGAATACGCCAAAAATATGGCCATTACCCACCAGCGGCCCTTTACAGTGGTATTTGACGATTCTACCAACACAAATGGCTATAAAATTTTAAACAGTACAGAGGATCCCATCAAAAACCCAATCAGCGGCAGAGATTTTGAAGTCCGATTTTCCAACGACCGCAGTCTCAAACGGGTTCAAATAAGCAATCTGGATCTTCAACCCGGCAACTCGCCCGACTCAGTTACCTTCAATTATATGGGAACCCCCCTGATTGACAGTGCGGAATTGAACAAAGGCGAAATTACCCTGACTGCCGATGGTTTCAGTCTCATCGTCAAAATCGAACCGCTGACCGGTTATGTCACGATTGAAAGCCCAACGCCCTGAACGACAGGATACACGTATGTTTGAGTTTTTGTTCAAACGCAGCAGTTGTCCCATCGGCCTGGACATCGGCCATACGACGATCAAGATGATCCAGCTCAGTCAGCGCAACGAGAGCTGGCGCGTGGATGCGGCCGACCAGGTCCATCTCGATCCGCAGCTTGAAGCCGGCTCGGACCCGTGGCGCAGCGCCGTGGCCGAGGCCCTGGTTCATATACTTCAGCACGGTCGATTTTCCGGGCGTCAAGTCGTTTCGTGCCTGCCGGGCGATATGCTCAAGATCAAGAGCCTGCGGCTGGACAGCCTTGACCCGACCCGGATCGAGACAATGATAGCCAGCGAAGTCGCCCCGCGGCTGGGTCTGGACGCCCGAACCGACGAGATTCGCTACAGCATCGCCGGCAGCGTCTTCCAGGGCGACGACATCAAAAATGAAGTCATCTTTTTCGGCATCCGTCGCCGGCAGTTGGCCGCCCATATTGAAATGCTCGAGCGCGCGGGACTGGAACCGGTGTCCATTGAAACCGTTCCCGGCGCGCTGTTTCGCAACTTCCAGGCGACCCTTCGCCGACGCGAAGACAAAGACGTCGTCAGCGTCTTCGTTGATTTGGGCGCCAAATACACCACCGTCATTATCGGACGCGGCCAAAGCGTCGCCTTCGTTAAACAAATCCCCCTGGCCGGACGGCAGTTCAACGAGCAGGTCGCTCAACGTCTGGGCATCAGTCTCGAAGAAACGATGCGACTCCGCAGCCGCCTGCACGAAGACCAGGACGACGGCGTTGACGCCGATACCGTTCGGGCCGTCCGCGATGCAATGAGCGCTTCGGTTGAAGAACTGGCTCATGAAATTTCACTGTGTTTCAAATATTACGCCGTCACGTTTCGCGGACAACGTCCCGGCGAGGCGGTCTTTGCCGGCGGGGAGGCGTATGAGCCGTCCCTGATGGACGCCCTGAAGCGTCATCTCGGCGTGGCCATCCGCATTGCCGAGCCGCTGCGGGGCTTTGACCTGAGCCGCACCGGATTTGACCGCCGCTATAATCCGCAGTTGTGCGAGTGGACGATTGCCGTCGGCTTGGCGCTGAAAGGCTTTGATCAGGCCGACAACCCCTGTCAACAGCCGCAACTCACGGGAAGCGACGTATGAAAGAGCTTGATTTCCTGCCAGACTGGTACCGGGCCGACCGACAGCGCAAACAGCGCCAATACCGCCATTATGTCCTGTTCGGACTGATTGTTGCGTTGCTGGCCGGCTGGAGCTTTATGCTCGGCCGCTCGGTCGTCGGATTGCAGGCTCAAAGCCGCCAAATCGAATCCGTAATTGAAGAAGGCCGTCAGACGCTCCAGGCGGCGCAGGAACTGCGGCTTCAAATCGACCGGCTCAACCGAGAGACCGAGATTCTCGAGGCGCTGACTCCCCGAACGACCGTCAGCGCCGTGCTGGGTGAACTGTCCCATTGCGTCAATGAACGGATCATGTTCAGCCGCGTGTCGCTGATTCAGGAATCGATCAAAGACGCAAAGACTGCCTCAGCCGCATCCCAGACCGGCGTCATTCGTATCGGCGGCTCAAAATCCGACGGCCCCTCCCCGCTGCCCAAAGAACCGCAGCAAACCAAAATCACGCTGACCGGCATCGCCGCCGGCGGAGCCGATGTGGCCGGACTTATCGAACGGCTTGAAATATCCGACTATTTTACAGCGGTTTCGCCCGCTTTTTCGCGGGCTAAAAAGATCGGCGACAAGACCGTTACCGAATTTGAAATCATCTGCACCGTTGCCGATTATCACATCGTGAGGTAAAAACCGATGAGACGACTTGATAAACAACAATGGATTCTCATAACAGCCGTCCTGCTCTGTGTAACAGGAATCGGCGGCTTGCGCGTCGTCCCTCTGCTGCAACAGCGCCGGACGCTGGACGAGACGATACAGCAGCATCGCCAAACCCTTGAAGAAATCCGCGCCGACGGTGTCCGGCTGCCCGATCTGGCTCAACGGCTCGACCAAATGCAGTCGCAGGCCGCCGTGTTTGACGCCCGCATCCCCGCCGGCAGAGGGTTCGGCGACCTCTGGCAGCAAATCGCCGACCTGATGAACCAATACAACCTCAGCGAACAGCATGTCCAGCCGGGCCCGGCCGTTGAAGCCGATCAACTGGGGGCCATTCCGCTGACGCTGGCGGCGGTCGGCTCGATGCAGGATCTGTTCGCCTTCTTTCGGGCCATCGAACAATGGCAGCGTCTGATCCGCTTTGAACAGGTGGAACTGGTCAATGACAGCTGTTTCGACGGCAGCGTCAAACTGAACGCCAAAGCGATACTGTATTATCAGATTGAACCCAAACAGGGATAATGACAATAAATACGCAAAAATCTATGGGCGTCAAATTCGAAAATGGCATATATGCAGAATAACACAAACGGTGTCTCTTCGGCAGCGAACCCGCTTCGGTCGCTCAGCCCCAAGACGATCACGGCTATCGTGTTGATGGCGCTGATGGGGATGTTGTGGCTTCGCGTTCTGACCGGCGGACAGACGGGACCGTCGGCGGCTCAGGCCGCCGAAGAAGCCCTGGCCGCCGCGGCGTCAAAACCGATCGATACCGCCGTGCACGTTAAACCGGTTGACCTGCCGGTCATGGAAGGAAGACACGATGTCTTGGCAAGCGACTTTTTCTCATCGTCCAATTGGCCGGATTTTCGCGCTGCCGACAAAACGCACGAAACACCGGATGAAAACTCAGAACAGCAGCGGCGACAAAAAGCGTTCGTCGATGAACTGACCCGCACGCTCAATCTGGACGCCATACTGCATACCGACAATAATCCGGCCCCGCGCGCCTGCATTCAGGGCCATGTGCTTTCACAGGGACAAACGCTCATCGTAAAAAAAGATAATGAAACCTATGAATTGACGGTCTCGGAAATCGGCGAGAACCGGGTTGTGTTGACCTGGGACCAATGGAGCGTCGTTTTGAAAATGGCGGAATCCGAACACGTCGATTAACTTGAAAGGATGGTGTCTTATGTTGTCACACAAAAAAAATCGAACACACACAAAAAAACGGCTGGCTGAAGCGGTCGTCGCGATGACGGTGCTGGCCGTCTGCGCAGCGGTGGTCTTGGCGCAGGACCCGGCGGTACAACCCGCCGAACCGGTCGCCGCCGAGCCGCTTCTCGTGCAGGCGGATTCGACGACGACGCCTGTGCAGCAGCCAGCGGCGCAGAATGCCGAGCACGACGAGGAAACCGTAGTACCGGTCCTGGCCGGCCAGTCGATTCAGACCATCAGTTTCCGCAAAGATATGCCCATCAGAGACGCCCTGCGGATGCTGGCTCAGATGTATCAGAAAAACATCGTCCCCTCG
>DSDR01000077.1 GCA_011048645.1 Phycisphaerales bacterium | reverse complement strand
TCGCAAATCTTCAGAAAGTCCATCAGCACTTTGTTTTCTTCGCCGGGATCCATCATCGGAAGCTGCCCGACATAGACATTGCCCTTTGTGCCGTTGAGCGTAATCCAGTCGCCCTCTTTCAGGACGGTTCCGTCCACATGAATCTGCTTTTTGCTGTGCTCAATGTTCAACTCGCCGCAGCCGACGACGCAGCACTTGCCCCAGCCGCGAGCCACCAGGGCTGCGTGGCTGGTCATTCCGCCGCGTGCGGTCAAAATCGCCTCGGCGGCGCGCATGCCTTCCACGTCTTCGGGGTTGGTCTCTTCACGGACGAGAATGACTTTCTTGCCCTCGCTGACCCACCTGACCGCATCGGCGGCGGTAAAGACGATCTGTCCGGTAGCGCCGCCGGGGCCGGCCGGAAGACCGGAGGCAAGAATGGGATGTTCTTTTTCGACCGTCGGATCAATGATCGGGTGCAGCAGCTCATCCAGTTGAGCCGGCGTGACGCGGGTTACGGCGATGGCCGGGTTAATCAGCCGTTCCTTGACCATATCCACCGCCATCCGAATCGCCGCCGGGCCGTTTCGCTTGCCCACGCGGCACTGAAGCATCCACAGCCGACCCTTCTCGATGGTAAACTCGATGTCCTGCATATCGCGGTAGTGCTTTTCGAGTTTGTTCTTGATGGTCACAAGCTGCTTGTACAGTTTGGGCATGCCTTTTTCGAGGGTGATCAGGTGTTTGTTGTATTCGGATTGCGAATCTTTATTGATCGGCGCCGGCGTTCGTGTTCCGGCCACGACGTCTTCACCCTGCGCGTTGACCAGATATTCGCCGTAAAATTTGTTTTCGCCGTTGCCGGGATTTCGTGAGAAGGCCACACCGGTCGCACAGTCGTCGCCCATATTGCCGAACACCATCACCTGCACGTTCACCGCCGTACCCCACTCGTCCGGGATGCCTTCGATGCGTCGATAGCTGACGGCGCGCTTGCCGTTCCACGAGGCAAACACGGCATGGATGCCGCCCCATAACTGTTCCATCGGATCGTCGGGGAAGGGCTTGCCAATGACGCTTTTGACCTTGGCCTTGAATTGTTCACACAGGTCTTTGAGATCGTCGGCGGTCAACTCCACATCGTTGACATAGCCTTTTTGCTTTTTGACCTCATCCATCAGTTGTTCGAGCTGTCGGCGAATGCCCTGATCCTCTTTCGGCTCGATACCCGCGGCTTTTTCCATCACGACATCCGAGTACATCATAATCAGACGACGGTAGGCGTCATATACAAACCGTTCATTGCCCGACTGGGCGATCATACCGGGGATGGTTTTGCTGGTCAGCCCGACATTCAGGACGGTTTCCATCATCCCCGGCATCGATGAACGAGCACCGGAACGGACGCTCATCAGCAGCGGGTTTTTGACATCGCCGAACTTTTTGCCCATAATCCGCTCGGTTTTGGCCAGCGTTTTTTCGACTTCCTGCTTCAGACCCATGGGATATTTGCGCTTGTTGGCGTAGTAATACGTGCACACTTCCGTCGTGATCGTAAAGCCCGGAGGAACCGGCACGCCGAGCGAAGCCATCTCAGCCAGATTGGCGCCCTTTCCGCCCAACAACTCTTTCATCCCTGCGTTGCCGTCGGCCTTGCCGCCGCCGAAGAAATAGACCATCTTACTGGGTTTCTTTGCGACTGTTTTCTTTTTTGTTGTTTTCGCCTTAGCCTTCGCCTTAGCCATCTTTAACGTCTCCTAAGTTTAGACTTCATTTATCCTTATATCGTTTTTCCAACCGTTTCGCCTGGCCCCACACAGGCCTTGACGTGTGTCCTGATGTTTTTTCGCAGTGGTTAAAGGAAATCGAATATAGTGTGCATATGCCGTGATGTCAACAACGAAAAGCGGATTGATGTTGAAATTTCCGACGATATTAACGTTTTATCTGAAAATTGATAAATTTACTTACAAGGTGAAGTATGACTGGTTTTGTGTGTGCCGTGGGGCTGCGTTGTTCGAGGACGGTGCAAAGACGCCCACAGATGTACGGTGTTTTTTTGCTCGATGCCTGCAACTGTCCGTTTGGGGGCTATCGGCGGGCTACTTCTGGGAGGTCTCCTGCGAGGCTGAGCAGCGGTGCAGGCTGCACGTCAGGACGTTTTGACATTGGCCTTTTTCGAACGCAGCGAGGTTGTCCAGCGTCGTTTCGGCGATAGCGGACACAGCGTTGTGGGTAAAGAACGCCTGGTGGCCGGTGACGATGACGTTGGGGAACATCAGCAGCCGGGCAAACACATCGTCCTGAATGATCTGATCGGACAAATCGTCGAAGAACAAGTCGCCTTCTTCCTCATACACGTCCAGGCCAAGATAGCCGATGCGCTGGCTCTTGAGGCCGTTGATGACCGCCTGCGTGTCAATCAGCGCGCCGCGGCTGGTGTTGATCAGCATCACGCAGTCCTGCATCTTGTCAATCGCCTCGGCGTCGATGAGGTGGTGCGTCTGCGGCACGAGCGGACAGTGCAGCGTGATGATAAAGCAGCGGCGGTAGATCTCATCAAGGCTGACGTACCTAACGCCCAGTTGCTCGCAGTCGGGGTTGGGCTGGATGTCATAGGCGTACAGCTCACAGCCGAATCCGTGCAGGATGCGGGCGACGATCTGACCGATTTTGCCGGTACCGATGATGCCGACGGGTGTGCCGTGCAGGTCAAAGCCCATCAAGCCGTCGAGTGAGAAATTGCCTTCGCGCACCCGCTGATGTGCCCGGTGGATGCGGCGGTTCAGCGCCAAAATCAGGCCGATGGTGTGTTCGGCGACCGCGTATGGTGAATAGGCCGGCACACGCACGACCGACAGCCCCAGCCGCTCGGCGGCTTCCAGATCGACGTTGTTAAAGCCCGCACAGCGCAGGGCCACCAGGCGCACGCCGAGTTCTTTGAGCCGCGCCAGAATCGGTGCATCGGCGACGTCATTGACGAAAATGCACACCGCGTCAAATCCCTCGGCCAGATCAACAGTCTCGTCCGAGAGCCGCGGGTTGAAAAACGTCAACCCGTGGCCGAATCGCTCATTGGCGCGATGAAAAAACTGTTCCACATAGGGTTTCGTATTGAATACCGCCATTTGAAGCATAGGTGTTGACCTTTCATATTTCTGGTTATTTACTCTGAAATGGGGCGATTTGTTCGCTATAATAAGAATTCTAACTCATTATTGAGAAAAAAGTTAAGAAATATTTTCGCAAATCGCAATTATTTTATTTGGCGTTTGACCCGCGATGTGGTATGGTTACACGGGTGTGAAGTGTCTTCTTTCATCTCTCAAGAATATGCTTCCTTTAATCCAATCAGTGAGAGATACAGTTTTAGGGTCTGTTTCAGACCAAGGAGTACGCAGTGAGTACAGGTACAGTCAAGTGGTTTAATGCAAGCAAGGGTTTTGGGTTTATTTGCCCGGACGACGGCGGTCCCGATCTGTTCGTGCATCATTCTGAAATCAAAACCGGCGGTTACGCCACGCTCGATGAGAACCAGAAGGTGAACTTCGAGGTCGGCCAGGGCAAAAAAGGCCCGTGCGCCAACAATGTAACCCCGGCTTAGTCCGAACGTTCAGGTTGCATGTGAGAGGCCCCGCTTCACGGCGGGGCTTTTTTTATGAAATGATTGCTTTTTTGCGGAAAATTCCATTTTTTTTGTTTACAAACCTCTTTTCCTCAAGTATAAAGTCTAATCTTTGTGGAATGCGAATCGATAAGAGTCATCACTCTGTTTGAACAAGGATTTGAACGATGGCACATAAAAAGGGACAAGGCTCATCAAGAAACGGGCGCGACAGCAATCCGAAATATCGGGGCGTCAAGCTTTTCGGCGGACAGGCCGCTCAAGCCGGCTCGATTATAGTGCGTCAGCGCGGCACGCAGTTCAAGCCCGGCTTTAACGTCGGAATGGGGCGGGATTATACCCTTTATGCAACGGTTGCGGGAAAGGTGCGGTTCACTGGCCGTCGCGTTGATATTGTCGCCTAAAAAGACAATTTGTCTTTACAACACGGTAAGCTCCAAAATTGTTTTGGGGCTTTTTTTATTTTTTTGAAGTAAATCGACAGATTTTGTGAAACAGACACCCCCAAAAGCGTGTCTTACTAATAGGATGCTCTTTTGTGTGTTGTTTTTTGAGAAATATCATATTTTTTCATTTTTTTTGCCGGAAATCACGGCTCAAAAGGCATATATAAGTAGAGAGAAGAATAAAGAGATTATCAGAGCGAGCAAAAACCGAAGAAACTGAGGATAGCGAAATGATTACATTCAAGTGTACAAAGTGCGCCCATGAATACAAGGTCGCAGAAGAATATGGGGGCCGGAAAGTCCGCTGCAAGAATTGCAGCACGGTCAATGTGGTTCCGAAGCCCGATACAAGCGGGTGCGGAGACAGTTTGGCCCGATACAACAGCTTGCTTCAGGAATTGCTTGAGTATGAAAAGCACGCTCCGACCTATGAAGTCGAGAGTAAATAGACGCTTCATTCAGCCATTTGAGAGGGTCGGGCACGCCGACTGTGTTTTTACAGCCGCAAGGGATTTATTATAAGACCTTGCGGCTTTTTTGAGTACTCAAACGATGCGCCTCTTTCGATTTTTTTGTGACCATCCCGCCGGAGACAGCGTCTTGCTGGATCCGATCCAATCGCGCCATCTCAACAAAGTCCTGCGTCTGAAAGTCGGCGACGAGGTGCAGATTTTTGACGGCAAAGGACTGCTGGCCGATGCGCAGATTGAGACGATCACACGCGAGGG